>CAXNFV010000072.1:0-5656 GCA_964201675.1 Ilumatobacteraceae bacterium
GCGCCGTGATCGGCGATTTGCAAGACCATCGTCGAACCGTGGTCTGGCAGAGAATCAGCAATCCGTTGGGCATCTGCGTTGTGACACATTGCCGCAACGGTTGGCCCAGAACCAGATAGCCACGCACACCAAGCACCTGCTTCTACAAAACTATTCAGTGTCGCTTGCGAAGCTGGAACTTTTTTGAAGCGAACATCTTGATGCAGTCGATCTTGCGTCGCAGTTTGAAGAGCCGAAATATCGTTTGCGGCCAAAGCGGCAACCAATAGCGCTGTGCGTCCGACGTTGAATACCGCATCAACAAACGACACATTGGTCGGAAGTTTCGTGCGTGATTCTTTGGTTGAGGTCTGCTGTTGTGGAACCCAAACAATTATCGACGGATCAAGCTGTGTTGGTATCCGAACTGTAGAACCAGCAACGCTTGCGACCACGCCCCCGAGTAGCGATGCGGCAACATTGTCCGGATGCCCTTCAAGCTCAGCGGCAATTGTCAAGATTTCGCGATGCGCGTTTTGAAAAACACTCTCATCCGTTCCATTTTTTTGGGCGTGTGCCAGTGAAACACCGGCAATGCGCGCAGCACCACTAAAACCCAAACCCTTACCCATTGGCATTTGTGAACGAACCCATAATGGGCCGGTACCGCCACTGTGTCTAAACGCAACGAGTGTTGGATGACTTTGTGACGCTTCAATTGAGTCGGCTGGTGAAGTACCAAAACCAGCCTCGAGATGCAGCGACAATGCCATACCCAGCACATCAAAGCCAGGGCCAATATTCGCTGAACTTGCCGGCACGCGCACAGCGACTGAGTTATTTGAAGTGTTCATAAGAAAGGTCTAAATGACAATTTTAGTGTGCCATGTGCTTTGCAGCATCAACACTTACGCGAATTACTTCATCTAGTACATCTCTCGCTGACCCAGAATCTATTGATGATGTTGCGATCTCAATACCTTGTTGCATGTCATCGGCTTTACCAGCCACGACGATTCCTGCTGCGGCGTTGAGCAAAACAATATCTCTAATCGGCCCTTTTGAACCGTCGAGCATCTCGCGAAACGTTTTTGCATTGTCGCGGGGCTCGCCGCCACGAACAGCAGCAACTTCAGCAAAGCCAAGCCCAAGAGATCTAGGGTCAATTTCAAATTCGCGCAACTTGCCGTTGATCATTTCTACAACTGGACATTTACCACTCAAAGAAAGTTCATCCATGCCGCCATGTCCATGCACAACCCAAGCACGATTCACACCTCGGGTAACTAGAGCATGTGCCATCACGGTTGCCGCCTTCGGATCTCCGACACCAACCACCATGAAAGAAACCGGTGCAGGGTTGGCCATTGGTCCGAGCAAATTAAACACTGTCGGCACACCGATCTCTCGACGTGACGGACCGGTGAATCGGAAAGCGGGATGAAATCGTTGTGCGAAGCAGAAACCAAAACCAGCCTCTTCGACACACCGACTGACGCCTGGACCGTCTAGTTCGATCGCCACACCAAGCGCCTCGAGCACATCGGCGGCGCCACTCTTAGAAGAAGACGCTCGACTGCCGTGTTTGCAAACTGGTATCCCAGCCCCTGCCACGACCATCGCGGCCATCGTCGAAACATTGACCGAATAACTATGATCACCACCTGTACCAACAATGTCTATTGCACGTTGCGCAATGTCGTCGCTCAACACGACACGCTCGGCAGCCCGACGTACTTCGGCCAACATTCCTTCAAGTTCAATTTCAGTTTCACCTTTGGCCCTGAGCGAAATAATGAACGCAGTTATTTGTGAAGGTGTTGCCTCACCCGAAAGCACCGAACGCATCGCTGCCCCGGCGTGACCAGCGGATAAATCTTTTCGCGACAACAACTGCGAAATAATCTGCGACCAACCGCCGGCTTGTTCGATCTCACTCATGCGAGTTCTCGCCTAGGCGCTTCGCCGACCAACTCGAAGCAATCTGCGTCGCTCGCGCGCCGAAGCCCCGCCCCAGACGCCCTGGTTTTCGCGCGTGTCGAGGGCATAGTTAAGACACGCTATGCGCACTTGACATGTTTTACAGATCGAAATCGCTTGGTCACAATTATCTTCGCTCTCAGGATAAAAAATATCCGGATCAAGCCCTTGACACGCGCCTCTCGCGCGCCAGGTTATATCGATTTTGTGCACTTGAACCCCCTTGTTCTCGTAGCAACCGAGAGACTAAGGCTTCAATGGCTCACTTCGCCAATCCGCAATACCGCGACCTTGGTTAGATGATTCGAGGTTATTTAGTGTCAATCCCGAAGATCAATAAGCAATTCAGAAACCGTGTATTCAGCGAGTTCTGTGGCTTCAATGTAATTTGGCAAAATCGAGATCAACTGCACATCACCCTTGGCAAATTCATCGATTTGCTTTGGCGAAAATTCGAAGCGGATGTAGTGCACAGCCGCGGTTACATTTTCGCGCGTCAATTGCTCGGCATGGCTTTCTTCGACGATCGCGTTGACAACTTCTCCGTTTGACAACTTGATCGCTATTGCTCGTTCAATGCCGACAAGTTTCGGCAACCATTCGCGTACTTGCGCGTCGGTTGTCAGTTCAACAAATAGAGTCGCCGAGAGTTGACCCTGCTCAGGGATCAACGGGTTGTACGCGTTGAGTTCTTCAAGCACGCCCTCATCGGTCAATACTTTTTCGACGCGAAGCATCTCTTGAATTTGAGCCTGCATTGTTTCTCGGTTTTCGAACATCACCGTCATCATCGTTCCGAGTGCGATTCGGCGTCGGCGCTTGATTTCAAAAACCTCTTTTTGACGACCTGGACGAATTCGCTCGTATGCCCGATGGTCGAGGATGTCACTGATCGTTAATTTTCGACTCTTCGCTGCTATGTCTGTTTGCATTTTGAATTGCCTCCTGATGATTTGTTTTTAGCTTTTTGGTTTGGTTTGTTCTGGTTTGATTCCGTAGGCCTTAGCGATCACCTGCAATGGGTGAAGTGGTGTCTCACCTGTTTGCTCTGTGATTGCCGTGTTCGCCAAGTGGCAATCACCCGCGACAACTTCAGAGTCGGCATCGCGAATCATCTCACCTAGCTTTTGTGCAATCGGCACCGATAGTTCGGCGTTCTCTGCACGCAACCCCCACATGCCGTCAATGCCTGAACACTGTTGCACAAGTTTGATTTTCGAACCGGTCAACTTCATCAAGTCACGGCTCTTAAGGCCAATATTTTGGGCCCTTAAATGACATGGCGTGTGATACGTGATCGACTCAGGAATCTCGCCAACGAAGTTCGTGTCTAATGACGAGCCTTCAGTCTTGTGTACCTTCATCAAATATTCGGCAGCATCATAAGTATTGTCAGCAACGAGTTGTGCGTCGGGGCCGCCTACATAGTCGAGATAATCTTTTTTCAAAACATAACCACAAGTCGGTTGAGGCACGACAATGTCTGTACCTTTTCGAACCTCAGCGGCGAGGGTCGCCACGTTTTTAACCGCGACTTTCGTGAACTGCTCCATGTCGCCACTATGCAGAAACGGCGCACCGCAGCACCCAGCGTCACTCAACGAGCATTCAATGCCGTTGCGTTCATAGACATTTACTAAGGCGTGACCAATTGCTGGTTCTTGATACTCAACCAGACAGGTCGGATAAACGGTAACTCTGCCCTGCGATTTTTCGATTTGCGATCTCGTTCGCCGATTAAACCAAGTCGAAAATCTTTGCCGAGCAAATGCTGGCAACAATCGAACACTCGAAACACCCGCGGTTGCTTCGACAACTTTACGAATCAACGAACCGGGCTTTGCGCCCATCACTTTGTTGGCAATCGGGCCGGACGATGTCGCCGCCATGCCGATTGCATCGGTGCGACCCAGCATTGCCGTGGTTAATTTGCTTCGCGTCGAAACTTGACCATTGGCGCGACGCATCGCGTCGACACGCAACATCAATCTCGGAAAATCTAAAGCCCACTCGTGGATTCCGGGTGTATATGGACAATTGACGTAACACAATTTGCATTGAAAGCATTCGTCGGCAACATGATCTTGCTGTGCTGGGGTCATCTTGCCCGCATCTTGATCATCATGGGCATCGATATAACTAAACAGCGTTGGAAACGATGGACAGAACTTAAAGCAGAGTCGACAACCATGACACAAGTCGTAAACGCGCGTCATCTCGTCGCGAGTATCTGCTTCGTCGAGATATTTTGCGTGTTGCGGATCGTAAATAATTGTCATTTTGGCTGTCTCACGAATTTCATACGGGGAAATAATACTTTCAGTGCTGGTGTCACTGGCGAAAAACCAGCGACACCAGCACTGAATAACTCACTATCTTTCTAACTTATTAATTAGCCAAGGGCTTTGAGGCCCTCAGTGAATCGACCTGCGTGGCTCTTCTCTGCGCGAGCAAGAGTTTCAAACCAGTCGGCGATTTCTGTGAATCCTTCTTCACGAGCGGTCTTGGAAAAACCTGGGTACATCTGCGTGTACTCGTAGGTCTCACCTGCAACTGATGCTTTGAAGTTGTCTTCTGTGTCGCCGATCGGCTCGCCAGATGCTGGGTCGCCTACTTCAGCGAGGTAATCCAAATGGCCGTGCGCATGTCCGGTTTCGCCTTCGGCGACTGAACGGAACAATGCCGCTGCATCTGGATAACCCTCAATGTCTGCCTTCTGTGCGAACCACAAGTAGCGTCGATTCGCTTGGCTCTCACCAGCAAACGCTTCCTTGAGATTCTCATGTGTCTTGGTGCCATTTAGTTTGGCCATGATTATTCTCCCTTGTTAATTTGGTTGTTATTTTGGTTGTTGATTAATTACTGCTTGTTAATTTGATTTAACTTGCTTTGTTTTTTCGCCTGGAGACCAGGAGATCTTTTATTTGATGACGAATCTTGCTCACCGTGATTCGTATTGCATCGATTACACCGTCCGTGAAACACGACGCCAATTTCTTCGACCGCAAAGCCTTCGCCACTTCCCGCGCGCAACCTTGGTGCAGAAGTAATATCCACATCGTGTATCGCACCGCACGAATCACAAACGAAGTGTTGATGATCACCCATGTTCGGATCAAATCTCGTCGCACCGTTACCTAAATCGACGAGTTGCAGCTCTCCCATTTCGGCGAGTTCTCCAAGAGTTTGGTAGATGGTGCGAAGCGAAATACCCGGCATTTGCTTTCTGGCGACATCAAAAAGAGACTCAGCAGTTGGATGACTCTTGTTGTCGTGCAACAAACTAAACAAAAGTTGACGTTGTGGAGTCAGCTTCATTTGCTTGTCTCGAAACACTTGAACAAGTTCAGTTGGCGAACGCATTGAAACGACGATAACCATCCCGAATCTAATTTGCAAGTCATGCTAATTAACAACTCATGTGACTTATGGCAAAACTGTTTCGAAGACCCCGTCCAGGACTGTGTGAGTAACGAGCCTTGCTTTAGGCTGTGCCGATGGCTCAACAGTTTGACCAACCTCAAAATCGAGTGGCGACTCTTGCGAAACTAAGGTCGCAGACTTTTGACATTGTCGTTATTGGCGGTGGTGTAACTGGCCTTGGCGTTGCATTAGACGCGGCGTCTCGCGGGCTGAGTGTGGCCTTGGTAGAACGCGACGACCTCGCTTCTGGCACATCTTCGAAGAGCAGCAAGTT
>CAXNFV010000073.1:0-5569 GCA_964201675.1 Ilumatobacteraceae bacterium
CGAGAAGCGGGCTCGTGATCTTTTCGATAACGCCCAAGGCATCTGGTTAGTTGTACTTGTAATTGTCGTTGTGATAGGTGCACCGATAGTCGAAGAGTTGGTTTATCGAGGTCTAATTCAGGGACATTTGCGTGGATCGATCAATGAAATCGCCGCGCTATTTGTAACCGCGGTTTGGTTTGCTGGCATTCACTTTCAGATTGTCGAGTTTCCCGGATTATTTGCGTTTGCGCTGGTGCTTGGATCTTGCTTTTATTTTACAAACCGGATCGGCATGTCAGTCGTTTCGCACATCGCGTTCAACGCAACTGGGCTGATTCTGGTTGCTTTGCTTTGAGCACCGCATGTCTTTAATGCGTTAATTTTTTAAGGCATTTGAATTTAACAAGATAGTAGAGTTTTAAAGTAGTGAAAATTAAATATGTCAGTGGCTTGAGCCCTCAGCAAATAATTTCGGCGTTGATTGTCGGTGGTTCAACTCTCATGCTGTTCTTGACCTTGCAACCAGAGTTAATTTTTGCAAACAACACACCAACGGGTGGCGATATGGGTGCCCACGTTTATGGCCCCGCATTCTTGCGAGATTTTATGTTGCCGCATTTTCGTCTAAACGGATGGAGCAACGACTGGTATGCGGGTTTTCCGATGTATCGGTTTTATATGTTGATCCCGGCTTTATTGGTACTTGTTGTTGATCTAATCGCACCATATGGCATTGCACTGAAGATAATTGCGGTAATTGGCATTCTGGCTTTGCCCGTCTGCACATGGCTGTTCGGAAAGTTTTCTCGGTTGCTGTTTCCGGTGCCAGAGATTCTGGCTCTGGCTTCGGTTGTTTTCTTATATGACGAGAGTTTTACGATCTATGGCGGAAACATCGCGTCGACAATGGCCGGCGAATTTTCTTTCTCGATTTCGCTGTCACTCGCCGTGCTGACATTTGGCTTGTTTATTCGATCAATGAACGATGGTCGCGGCCAGATGATCACGGCTTGCGCGTTGGCGTTGAGTGCCTTATCTCATGGAATCGTTTTGCTTTTTGTTTTTGGTGGCGTCGCACTTATCGCTATTTTGTGGCAGGTTCTGAACTCTGGGCGCCGAATTTTGAAGTCGGCAAGTTTGATAATTGGTACGGCTATTTTGTTGTCTGCTTTTTGGGTGGTTCCATTTTTGACAAGCCATGCGTTTATGACCGACATGAAATACGAACCTCGTCCGAGTGGCACTGCTGACTCGTTTTGGAAGATGTTTTTTCCATTGCCGCTTTATTGGAACATTTTCATCACACTTTTTGCAGTTGTCGGATTTGTGGCTTGCATTTTGCGACGCAACCGAGTCGGTATCTGGATGGGTGTTTATTGTGTGGTGCTCGTGATCGGTGTTTTTATAAGTCGTGGTGGTCTACCAGTCATCGGAATGTTATGGAACCCAAGACTGTTGCCATTTCTTTACCTGCTTCGCTACATGCTGATGATGATCGGTCTGTATGAACTTGTTGTCGGTCTAGGTCGCGTCGCTTCGTTGCTTCGAGTTGCGAACTATGCACTTGCTAAAGAAAGTTTCGAATCAGTCGCGCCACTGGTCTCGCTACGAAATATCGCTCAGTTCAATATGTGGTGGGCAACTGCTACCGCGATGGTTGTGGTCAGTGTGATTGGCTTTAGATTTCAAGAACTTCCATTCGGCAAGCTTGTTTCAGATTCTGCCGGAGCGATGCAATATAAGTGGGGTCCAATTTCAACTAATGCCTCGAATGACGGTTTTGTCGACGGTTGGGCACGATGGAACTTCACCGGCTACGAGGGCAAGAGTGCGTATGCCGAGTATCACGATCTAGTTAAAACGATGAAGTCTCTGGGCGACGATACGGCGCACGGTTGTGGTCGCGCACTTTGGGAGAGTAGCGGCGAACTAAACAAATATGGCACGACGATGTCGCTGATGTTGTTGCCGCATTGGACAAAAGGCTGTATCGGTTCAATGGAAGGATTGAATTTCGAAGCGTCGGGGACGACCCCGTATCACTTCATTACTTCTGCAGCGATGTCAAAGCAAAGTAGCAACCCGGTTCGCGAGTTGCGTTACGACAACAACAATGCCGGTTTGGGTGTTCGCTATATGCAAGAGCTTGGTATCAAATATTATTTGGCATTCACAAAAGAAGCGATTGCTCAAGCCAATCTGCAAGCCGCACTAGTTGAAGTTAAGCGAAGTGGTCCGTGGGTCATTTATCAAGTTGGTAACAGCGAATTGGTGACGCCACTCACGGTGCAACCTGTGATCGTGAGCAGTAAAACCGGTGATATCAAAGAGCGCTGGCTCGAGATTGGTACAAGTTGGTTTCAGCATCCAGAAGATTGGTCAGCGATGCCTGTTGAAAACGGGCTTGATACATGGCAACGAGTTGATGTGGCTGTTGATCTGAGTCGTCGTGACGGCGAGCCTGGTATATCAAGTCGTCGTGTAGACATTGTCACCCCATCCCAAAAAATAGAAGTAGTCGAAACAAAACCGACAAAGGTTACAAATTTCGTGCTTGAAGATGCGGCGATTTCATTTAGCGTCGACCAGATTGGTCAACCAATTCTTGTACGGATGAGTTATTTTCCGAATTGGAAAGTTTCTGGCGCCAACGGACCATTTCGCGTGGCACCAAACATGATGGTGGTTGTGCCAACGCAGAAGGATGTGCGATTACATTATGGCTACACGAAGTTGGATATTTTTGCCTACTTATTAACGGCAATTGGAATAGCAGTTATGTCTGTGCGATGGCGTCGTCGAATTAACGCACGAATTATTGAGCCTGCAATCAACTAGTATTCCGAGTCGTGCCCAACTTAGAAGCGGTCGTCAAGGCTTACGACATTCGGGGCACGGTACCCGATCAACTTGACGCAACTTTGACACACGCTCTGGGTGTGGCATTTGCCAAATTTTCTGCAGCAAAGACAGTCGTCGTCGCACACGACATGCGCCCAAGCGGCCCCGATCTTGTCGAAGCATTTCAACGAGGATTGACCGAGCAAGGCGTTGACGTGATCAACTTGGGTCTGGCAAGCACCGACCTACTTTATTTTGCCTCAGGAAAACTTGATGCACCCGGAGCAATGTTTACCGCCTCGCATAATCCCGCGCAATATAACGGCATCAAATGTTGTCTTTCGGGTGCGCGCTCTATTGGCATTGATAACGGATTGCGCGTAATGAAAGCGATCGCCCAGGATGTTTTGGATGGCAAAGGGCCAGCAGTCGCAAAAACACACGGTGAAGTGACCCACAAAAATATGCTTGCCGATTTCGTCGATCATGTCGTGGGTTTCATTGATACAAAGTCGCTGCGCAAGTTGAAAATCGTCGCCGATACGGCAAATGGTATGGGCGGTCTGGTTGCACCAGCAGTTTTTGATCGGCTCGGCGAATTTGAACTCGAGGTGATGTACGGCGAACTTGACGGAACATTTCCAAATCATCCAGCCGACCCAATTCAGCCAGCCAACCAGCGCGACCTTCAAGCGCGTGTGATAGCGGGCAAGTTTGATGTGGGTTTGGCATTTGACGGCGACGCCGACCGTGTTTTTTTGGTTGACGAATTGGGCAGAAGCGTTTCGGGTAGCACGACGACGGCGCTACTGGCGTCAGTATTTTTGCGAACACATCCGAAGTCGACGATTCTTTATAACTTGATTTGCTCACGAGTCGTTCCAGAGACGATTACGGCGCTGGGTGGTACGCCGATTCGTACGAAAAATGGTCACAGTTATATGAAACAAGTGATGGCTCAAACTGGTGCAGTGTTTGCAGGCGAGCATTCGGGTCATTATTACTTTGCTGATAACTATCGAGCCGACAGTGGATTGATTGCGACAATGGTCGTACTTGGCGAAATGGGTCGAACCGGCAAATCGTTGTCCGAGTTGCGGGCACCATTCGAAAAATACTCAGGCAGCGGTGAAATCAATACACAAGTCAAAGACATTTCGGTAGTTATAGAACGCGTGACTAAGCAGTTCGCGTCTTATCCACAAGATCATCTAGATGGCCTCACGGTGGATTGCGGTTCGTGGTGGTTCAATGTGCGGTCTTCGAACACCGAGCCGTTGTTGCGATTGAATCTTGAGGCTGCAACTCGTGAAGAATGTGACGAACATGTCGCCGAATTATTGATGTTGATTACGGCATAAGTGTCTTGAGTGTTATTGTCTAAGCCGTGAGTATCAGTGAATCTGCGTTGAACCCCCGCTTGCTTGAGATTTTGGCGTGTCCAAAAGATAAAGGAAGTTTGATCTATTACGAAGATGAACAGTTTCTCTACAATCCGCGTTTGCAGATGCGTTACGAAATTCGCCATGGCATTCCAGTGATGCTGATTGATCAAGCAAAAATTGTGAATCAACTAGAACATGAGCGACTTGCCGCCAAGGCTAAACAACTTGGTCTTAAGCCAACTTTTTAATTAATCAATAAAACTAAACAAACTGGAGTAAAAATGTCATCGTCAAGTTTTGCCGAACGAAAAGATTACCGCGTTGCCGACCTTTCAATGGCTCCGTTTGGTCGTAAAGAAATTCATCTTGCAGAGCACGAAATGCCGGGCTTGCGTGCGCTACGAAAAGAGTTTGGTGCGTCGCAACCACTCAAAGGCGCTCGTATCTCTGGCTCGTTGCACATGACGATTCAAACTGCGGTGTTGATTGAAACTCTTGTTCAGCTCGGAGCAGAAGTGCGTTGGGCAAGTTGCAATATTT
Organism: Ilumatobacteraceae bacterium; assembly: GCA_964201675.1. Lineage (GTDB taxonomy): Bacteria > Actinomycetota > Acidimicrobiia > Acidimicrobiales > Ilumatobacteraceae > BACL27. The sequence goes on from CAXNFV010000073.1 coordinate 4,749, forward strand.
TCTCGACCCAAGATCATGCGGCTGCGGCAGTTGTCGTCGGACCAAATGGAACCGCAGAAAATCCGCAAGGTGTTCCGGTTTATGCATGGAAGGGCGAGACGTTAGAAGAGTATTGGTGGGCGACTGATCAGATGATGACATGGCCCGACGGCGACGGTCCGAACATGATTCTTGACGACGGTGGCGACGCGACGATGTTGCTACACAAAGGTGTTGAATACGAAAAGGCTGGCGCGGTGCCTGATCCGACGACGGCGTCTAATCCTGAACTTGCAATCGTCCTTGGTTTGCTGCAACGCGGATTAAAGACAAGTCCGAACCGTTGGACAAAAATGTCAAAAGGTATTAAGGGTGTCACCGAAGAAACAACAACTGGTGTCAAGCGTCTTTACAAAATGGCCCAAGACAAAGAACTGCTTTTTCCGGCGATCAATGTCAATGACAGCGTCACGAAAAGTAAGTTCGACAATCTTTATGGTTGTCGACACTCGTTGATTGATGCGCTTAACCGTGCGACTGATGTGATGATCGCCGGCAAGATGGCGGTTGTCTGCGGCTATGGCGATGTCGGCAAAGGATGTGCGCAAAGTCTTCGGGGTCAGGGTGCGCGAGTCGTCGTAACTGAGATTGATCCGATCAATGCATTGCAGGCGGCGATGGAGGGTTACATAGTAAATACCCTTGAAAATGTTCTGAGTGTTGCAGATATTTTTGTGACAGCGACCGGCAATGAAGCAATCGTTACCGCAGAGCACATGTCAAAAATGAAGCACAACGCAATCGTTTGCAACATCGGCCACTTCGATAATGAAATCGATATG
>CAXNFV010000074.1:0-5558 GCA_964201675.1 Ilumatobacteraceae bacterium
CTTTGTCGCCAGTGTCGACGAACTCTTCTAGAGTCAGATCTTTTCCGGTTTCGTTGTTGAATACCCAGCCGGTTTCGCGAACGACGTCATCTGCGCTCAAATTATTATCCGCAAGATTGCCTGCTCGCCTCCAAGGCAAATGATGTGCACGCTTGGTTTGCATATGTCTGAAGAAATCTACTTGCTACCTGCGTTCAGGCAGTGGTGCCGAATACTCCTCGCCACTATCTAGGTTGAAAGCCGTATGTAGTGCGCGCACCGCTGTTTCAAGCATCGGGGCGGCCACAACAACCGAAATGCGAATCGTGCTCGTTGAAATCATTTCGATATTCACTTTGTTGTCTGCAAGAACTCGAAACATCTTGGCCGCGATTCCCGGGCTCGACTTCATGCCCGCGCCGACGAGCGAAAGCTTGGCGATGTTGGTGTCTTGAGTTACGCCACTAGCGCCGACTTGTTTGGCAATTTTTTCGACGATCGGCTGGGCGATCGCAACATCTGTCTTGGGCAATGTAAAAGAAATATCGGTCGTTCCCGCAGTCGAAGTGTTCTGCACGATCATGTCGACGTTGACATTTGCATTGGCCAACGGCTCAAACAATGCCGCAGAAACACCGGGTTGGTCGGGCACACCCAACACAGTTATTTTCGCATCGCCTGCGTCGTGGACGACACCAGAGATAATTGGATCTTCCATATTTTTTTCTCCTTTACGTTCTTCGCTCGTTACCCAAGTTCCTTGCTCCCAAGTGAAACTTGAGCGCACGTGTATCGGCACGTTGTGATTGCGTGCAAATTCAACACTGCGAAGTGCCAGCACTTTGCTGCCGGCACCAGCCATCTCGAGCATTTCGTCGAACTCGAGATGTTTTAATTTTCGTGCCTGTGAAACAAGTCGAGGGTCGGCAGTAAAAACCCCGGTGACATCGGTATAAATCTCGCAGACATCGGCTTTCAAAGCCGCGGCGAGTGCGACTGCAGTCGTATCGCTTCCCCCACGACCGAGTGTCGTGATTTCTTTTTCGGTGCTTACGCCCTGAAAACCTGCAACGACCGCCACCTTGCCCTCACTTATTGCTTCGCGAACGCGGTCACCTTTGATTTCGAGAATTTTCGCCCGACCATGCACCGTGTCGGTAATGATCCCCACTTGACTGCCGGTGAAACTCATTGCTTCAACGCCGAGATCTTGTAGCGCCATGCATAACAACGACATGCTGATGCGTTCACCTGTTGTTAGCAACATGTCCATCTCACGACCGGGTGGCGCCGTAGAAACTTGCCGTGCGAGTTCCATTAGGTTGTCGGTGGCTTTTCCCATTGCCGAAACCACTACCACTATTTGGTTGCCTTCTGCTTTTGATGTCGCAATATGGCGCGCAACATTGCGCATTCGTTCGGGGTCGGCTACTGAGGTGCCACCATATTTTTGAACTATCAAAGCCACGGGCTTCAACGCTAGCGGTGCTGGTGTTGCCGACCTGTAGCATTTTCTGATCATGGGAACAGACAAAAGAAACCGCCAAAAACAAAATCGCTTAGCGCGTCGAAATGAAGTCGCACAAAAGACTCAACGTCAGATTTTGCGCCGTCGAATAACGAGGATCGCTTTATTGCTCGGCGCAGTTGTCGGGGTTGTTTTGTTGTTCAACTTGAGTGGTGGTGGAGATGAATCGGAGACAGCAACTAGTGATTCTGTAATTCCAGCCGAGTCAACTGTGGCTCCAGCCGCTGCCGGGCCATTTGCTTACGGCGAAGGCGAGTGTGCGCCGACCGACGGTTCTGGTTCTCAAGTTCAAGCGTTCACTTCTGCGCCAAAATTGTGCATTGACTTAACAAAAACTTATACAGCAGTCGTGTCGACATCAAAAGGTGATTTCACCGTCGTGCTTGACGCAGCAAAGGCTCCCGGCACTGTCAACAATTTCGTCAATTTGGCGCGATCAAAATATTTTGACGACACTGTTTGTCATCGAGTGATACCAAGTTTCGTGGTGCAATGCGGTGACCCAACTGCAACTGGTACGGGTGGGCCGGGTTATTCAATTGCCGATGAGTTGCCGGCTGCCGGCGAATACAAACTCGGCTCATTGGCCATGGCCAACTCGGGGCCAAACACAAACGGCAGTCAATTTTTTATTATTTCCGGTGAGCAAGGAGTAACGCTCGCACCGAACTACACGCTGTTCGGTCAAGTCACAAAGGGTTTGGATTCAACAATTCCGGCGCTTGACAAAGCAGGAAATGATGACCCGGCCGCAAATGGTGTGCCGCCAAAAGAAGAAGTTCGGATTACGAAAGTAACAATCAGCGAAAACTAAAAACTCGCTTAAGTCGTTTAGTCGCGAGGCAAGAAAGCAGAATCTAATCGTTGAATTTCAAGATTTGAACGATCAGGCACTAAATCCATATTGTCTCGAAACCCGACGAAGATGTTCATCTCGCGAAGAATTTTTAAAATGTCTTCGTCGTAAACACCGTTAGGGTGCGACATGCAGTTTGGGGCTTCGTTTAGATAGCTGGTCAAAAATTCTGAATTAACAGAATATTCAGAAAACTTTTCGGCTGGTGTAAGCCTCGTTATGTTTGTCGGGTGACTGTGTGAATGCAAACCAATGACATGGCCTTGGTTTGCCAGTTGAGTGATCGATTCTTTGCTCATTGTGATTTTATTATTTATTTCATCAATTGAGGTGCCGTGATTTTGAATTATCAACCTCATAATCTGCAGATATTCTTCAGGAGTCAAGATTTCATCACGCAGATATCTGAACCACAAATCTCCACGCGTATAAAACGGATAAACGGTCAGATAATCTTCCGGGAAAGTTTTTTTCGCTGATAAAAAAGTTTCAGACATGGTGGTTTGGATACTTAAATCAAATTCTGCAAAAAACACATCTTTGTTCTCAAAGAATTGGTTTCTAAAAATCCTGAAAATCTCCAAAATATATGGCTGCCCTGCATGCGGCCCAGTGTTGACGAAAAAAAATGCCTTGAGTTTTTTCGAAGCGAGCACCGAGGCTGCAACATCAAATTGACATTGCAGTCCGTCATCAAACGAACAACAGACGTCGGTCTCATCTAGTTTTTGGCTAAGAGCCTTGTCCAGAAATTCGTCTGCGCTCAATAGAGTTGCGACTTTTGATGCGTGATCGAGTGATCGCCCAAACTCATCGGCAGAGAACGAGCCTTCACTTTTTTCATGACCCGATCCGTGAAAGTGGTGAAACATCAGACCCGTTGGCCCTGAACTTTTGAGACTGGCCAAAGAGTGCGTCACAACTCAATTCTAGGTATTTAGAAATTTAATTAGTTAGTAGAGACTCTCGCAACGTGTTTGCTGTTTGGTCGCTTACACCGATTTCGCGAACGAAGTTTTGCACTGATCCATGTTTCGTATTTAGATCATCAAGAATAATTGCCATTGCCCGTGGGTCGGCCGCGGCAAATCGTGCCGGCATATTGGCGTAAGCCGTGGCAAGTTCTGGTTGGCTGACCTCGGCCCACTTGATGAGTCGCTTCATGCCTAATTCGGTTAGTCCGTAGTCGGCGGAAATAATTTCGTCTGGCACACCGAGTATTGACAAAATCAACGCCGCTAATACTCCGGTGCGATCTTTGCCTGCAGCACAATGAAACACCAACGGCAAAACATCGGTTGCTGCAATCACTTCGATGGCATTAGCGAACTTTTGTGCAGCATTGGCGATCATTTCGCGATATGCCCAGACTAAAAATTCAACGGTGTCCTCGATAACCGGTGTTTCACCTTCGTTCCATGTTGCGTCGATGATCGACAGATGATGAAACGCGACAGGAAACTTGTCAACGGGGAAGGTGCCACGAGTTTTGACCTCGTTATCTGTTCGTAAATCGATCACAGTTTTTACGCCAAGATCAATAACTGCTTGCGCATCGGCGGTGGTTAATCGATAAAGCCCATCGGCCCGAAACAGTGTTCGCCATTTTGTCGTCTGACCGCCAACTGTGGGGTAGCCGCCTAAATCGCGAAAGTTATGCACCGCATCAAGGGCGATTAATCGTTGCGGATCGCTGATCAAAGATTCAATTTTTGCGCTGTTCACCCCGTGGACTTTATCTGTTTGAGATGACTTCAAAGTGATTTAAAAGCATCTACGAGATGACGGCTTACTTACGGTTAGATAAATGACAGTAAATGTCGGTAGTGTCGCTCGAGTGACAAAACTTGAAATCAAAACAGTAGGTGTAATTGGCTCTGGGATCATGGGCTCTGGAATCGCCGAGGTTATAGGCAAATCGGCGATAGATGTAATCGTCCGTTCACGCTCTGCAGAGACCGCGCAAGCGACGAAATCTGCGATTGAGGCGAGCCTTGATAAACAACTCGCAAAAGCGAAAATCACCCAAGAACAAAGAGATTCGGCAATGTCTCATGTGAGTGTGACGAGCAAACTTGAAGATCTGGCTAATTGTGATCTGATAATCGAGTCTGCTGTCGAAGATCTTGCAACAAAACAAGAATTGTTTTCTCAACTCGACAAAATTGTCAAACCGTCTTGTGTCTTGTCGACGAACACGAGCACGTTGCCTGTAATTGAGATGGCGAAGTCGACAAACCGGCCTGACAAAGTTTGTGGCATCCATTTTTTTAATCCTGCGGTTTTGATGCCACTTGTTGAAGTTGTTCGGCCGATAACTGCTAGCGATGAGACGATCGCATTTGCCAATGAGTTTGTCAAGGCCTGCTCAAAAGACGCAGTACAAGTCGTTGATCGCGCGGGTTTCATTGTTAATGCATTGTTGTTTCCGTATTTGAACAATGCAATCGCAATGTTCGAGGCCGGCACCGCGAGCATGGAAGATATTGATGTTGCTATGAAGGGTGGGTGCAATTTTCCGATGGGGCCTTTTGCATTGTTAGACCTAGTCGGGCTGGATACATCGGTTGCGATTCTCAACGCTCTTCATGCCGAATTTAAGTCGGCAACTCTCGAGCCACGCCCGATGTTGAAAGAACTCGTCAAGCAGGGCAAATTGGGCCGCAAATCAAAGCAAGGTTTTTATAGTTATTAATATATGAATTAGTTGCCGATGAACTGGGATTCAATACCGACTCAACTTGATGAGTCGGTTTGGGAGTTTCCGCCTTCAGCGAAATGGCCTCGCAGCGATGTTGTCGGTCGTGGTGCAGATTTAAAACCTGAAACTTTAATTCACGCGTACCGCCATGGAATATTTCCGATGGTTTCAAGCGATGAACTTGATGATCGACAACCGACTGATTTGGTCTGGTGGTCACCACTAAAGCGGGCGGTCATCAACTTAGATCAGTTGGTGATCTCTCGATCGATGCGTCGTAGTTCAAAGAAATTTGAAGTCCGTATTGACACTTGCTTCGAAAAAGTAATGCGCGGTTGCGCGGCGCCAAATCGTGAAAACGGTTGGATCACTGCCGAGTTCATAGACGCGTATGTGCAACTTCACAAACTTGGTTATGCCCATAGTTTTGAGGTCTTTGACGAAAATGGATTGTTGGCTGGTGGACTTTATGGCGTTCGCGTCGGCAAATTTTT
>CAXNFV010000075.1:0-5515 GCA_964201675.1 Ilumatobacteraceae bacterium
GGTGTTTCTCTTTTGAAACTGGTTTACAGATGTCAAAGGAGAACTGTTTATCCTTGCACGAATCAACGGCGGCAATAGAACTGCAAGCCAAATTGCGCCAACGATCAAAAGAATCAGATTGCTCATGGGATTCTCAATTCTAATAGTTATTGACCAAAGTCGAAACTACGCGAAAAGGGCAAAAATTTTGAGGATTAACCAAACTCTTCAAACCCCATAAAATGGCGACTTAGCGTCTCTAGGCGCCATTTTCACGACGGTACAAGCCCTGTCGTCCGCCAGATTTCTCCCACAGAGTCAGCTCACCGATCACCATCTCGCGGTCGGCACTCTTGCACATGTCATAAATAGTCAGCGCCGCCACCGAGCATGCATGCAGGGCTTCCATTTCGACACCAGTTCTGTCAATCGTGTCGACTTGGGCCTCAACTGCAATGTGGTCATCGCCAATTTCAAAATTGATGTAAACGGCACCAACCAATAGTGGATGACAAAGTGGAATCATCTCGGCTGTTCGCTTGGATGCCTGAATACCTGCGACTCGCGCCACGGCAAGCACATCGCCTTTTTTGACTTCACGATTTGCGATTGCTGCGGTTGTCGCTGGCTTCATAAACACTTTGCACCGAGCGATCGCACGACGATGTGTCGGTTCTTTTGGGGTTACATCGACCATACGCGCCCGACCCATCGGGTCTAGGTGCGAAAAATTCAAGTCAGACATTATCTACTGCAATCATAATTAGCCGCCTATTTGGCTCATTGAGCGTTTTGGACGCACAAATGTAACGTTGCCGATCGCATGGCCCGCCCACTTCGTGCCAACCGCACGTTTTATTTCGGCAGCAAGTGCATCATCGGTTGCGTCGCCGCGCAACATCGCTCGTAAATCAAACTCCGAGGTCGAAAACAGACAAGTCCGAAACTGACCCTCGGCAGTTAATCGCACGCGATCACAATCTCCACAAAATGGTTTTGTCACCGATGGAATCACGCCGACTGTTCCTGCGCCGTCGAGATATCGCCAACGATCCGCGGGGGCTGCACCGCGACTAGCAACTTGCTCTAACGGATAAACATTGTTTATTTTTGTGACGATTTCATCTTGACCCACAACATCGTCACGTTGCCACTGACCTTGTGCTTCAAGCGGCATGAACTCGATAAATCGAACTTCTATTTGCTTTTCGCGACCAAAACTCGCAAGCGCGACAATCTCGTCGTCATTTACACCGCGCTGAATAACAGCATTAACTTTTACCGGCGCAAAACCAGCCTGTACTGCTGCATCAATGCCATCTAAAACATGTGCCAGATGATCTCGGCGCGTAATTTTGAGAAACTTTTCTTGTTGCAAAGTATCCAGGCTGATATTGATTCGCGACAAACCTGCTGCCCTCAACTCGTCAGCGATCAGACGCAGTGTCGCCCCGTTAGTCGTCATTGCCAAATCTATGTTCTTACCTGCCAGTGGTGAATTCGCCGTCTTTGGCACTCGCAGTGCTGCAAGTTTCTCGACAAGAACTGGCAAGTGGGCTCGCACTGTTGGTTCGCCACCAGTTAATCGAATGCTGTCTACGTCGAATCGCTCAACGCAGATTTGCGCCAAACGGTGAATCTCTTCAAAAGTCAATATCTCTTTGCGGTCAAGCCACGCCATGCCTTCTTCTGGCATGCAATAAGTGCATCTGAAACTACATCGATCGGTGATTGAGATCCGCAAATCACGCACAGTTCTGCCAAACGGATCAATTAGTTCCACTATTGCAACCTCATCAACTGAGCCTATTGCGAGCCGATTAGCCCAGCAACATCACTTCAACTTCTGAGCCTGCGGCCAGACCCTCGCCATCGGGCACAAGGGCTAACCCGTTCGCTAGCGCGGTTGCTGCAAGTTGATGACTGCCCTGTGGGCCTGTGTCGCGAACATGCAGTCGGCCGTCGTTACCGAATGCACCAAACACCCGCATCAAGTGAATCTTGCCGTCTTGTTTGCGTTTCATCGGCGCATCGACAATTGCTCTGACTTTTGGTCGTGTCAAATTTTGCGTGTGCCCCATCATCTTGCGCAGCGCAGGACGCGCCAACATCTCAAAACTAATCATCGACGACACAGGGTTGCCCGGCAAACCAAATACTGGGATTACCCGAGAGTCGCTCGTTTTAAGCCTGCCGAACGCAAACGGCTTTGCTGGTTTTATCGCCATCTGCATCCATTGCATTTCGGCGATTCGCGACAAAACTATTTTTACAACATCAAAGTCGCCTTGCCCAACACCACCGCTAGTGACAATTGCATCACAGCGTGTTGCAACTTCAAACAAAGTTTTTTCGAGCTTTTCTTCGTCATCGTCGGTTATGCCCAAATTGATAACTTCACAATCGGTTGCGTTAATCATCGTTGCCAACATAGTTAAATTACTTTCGCGAATCTGGCCTGGCTTAAGCTCTCCGCCGTTTATCACGAGTTCATCACCCGTTGAGAGCATCGCCACGCGAAGTCGTGGATAAGTCAAAACTTGGCGAGCATTAATTGCTGCCAATACTCCGACACCTGCTGGGTTGATCACTGACCCGGCAGCGAACACAACATCACCAGTTTTTACATCTTCGCCGATTTCGCGAATTGCGTCACCAATCTGAGCTGGCTTATTGCAACGCACACGCGTTTCACTGATCACGGTTGCATCTTCAATCATCACTATCGCATCTGCGCCACGCGGCACTGGCGCACCAGTCATAATTCGGGCGGTCTGACCTTCGCCAATTTCATAATTCGCAATATGTCCTGCCCCGATCACACCAAGAACTTCAAGTTCGACGCCGGCAGTTTTTACATCTTGTGCGCGAACCGCATAACCATCGACGGCCGTGTTTGCAAACGGCGGAATAAATTCAGTGGCGACAACATCTTGGGCCACGACTCGTCCTGTCATTTGATGACAGTCGGCGAAAACCGGTTCTGACTTGTGGCAACCACCAATCACAATTTCTTGCGCTTCAACGAGAGAAATCACATCGCTAAAGGTATCGCCATAGATATGGTCAGGGGCTCCGTAATATGGACGCGGACACAAATCCCGACATGAACGCTTATCAACCGCTTTCAGCCTCAGGCCACACAGCGTCATGGCAGTCTTTGAAACCACAACTCGAACTTGTGACAAGCAAAATAGACATGCGCTGGGAGAACGAAGGCTGGACAGCCGAAGGCACACTTGGTATTGACAATGCTCAGTTCGTGCTGCGACTTTCAGCAGGCTGGACAGTGCAGCAATGCTTGTTGTTTCGTGATCTTGAAGACCCAGATCTTTGGCTCGGCACCGATACTCACGGTCGCTGGGGCGAAATGAACGGTGCTCATCGCACCGAACTTGACGGCTGTACCGATATCGATTTCGTCAACACTCCATTCACGAATTGCATTCCGATTCGGCGACTGCCACTACTCGTTGGTCATAGTGCAACAATCAGCGTCGCAGTAATCGACATTGAAACTCTTGGCATTACAAAACAAATTCATCAATACACGAAAGTTTCGCCGACCACTTGGCGGTATTTCAGCGTCGCTTCAAACTGTGAAGTTGAGGTAGCCGTCGATGAGTTTGGGTTTATTTTCGACGAACCAAATCGATTTCAACGCGTCGCCTAGTTCTCATCAGCTGGCATCAGCTCGCGCGATTGCTAAATAGCGCGACTAGTTAGTGACGGCGGCGTAAACCAACGAGCGCAAATACTGCCGAATCGGGTACGTGCTTGACGGAATCAACTGAGTGAAAAACATCGCGCTGATCTCATTAACTGGGTCTACCCAAAACGCAGTGCTGGCCATGCCACCCCAACTGAATGTGCCGTTCGGGCAAGCCACACGAGTTTTAGCCTGATCGACAACAACTCCGAAGCCGAGACCAAAACCGAGCCCGTCATAAAAAATTTCTTCGCCGAGTGGTCGACCGAAAGTTGAGATGTCGGCGTTATTCGGCAAGTGGTTCATCACCATCATTTCGAAAGTGCTCGGCGAAAGCAGCTGCACATTGCCCGACTTGCCACGACCTTCGAGCATGCGAATGAACTTGAAGTAATCACCGGCCATTGAGATTAAGCCACCACCACCAGAAAGAAACGCCGGCTTTTCTAGACTGCTGTTGGCGAATCCGCTAATTTTTGCTTTTTTGTGATTCGTTTCGTCATAGCGATACAGCGACGCAACTCTCTCGTATTTTTCTTCGGGCACCCAAAACCCAGTGTCATGCATTTCAAGTGGTTGAAAAATGTTCTTGTCAAAAAATTCATCGAGTGGCATTTTTCCGACAACTTCAATCACTCGCCCAACAATGTCGGTGGCGACGCTGTAGTTCCAACTTGAACCCGGCTGAAACAAAAGTGGTAACGCTGCGTATTTGTCACAGACAACTTCAAGTGAGTCTTTGTAAGCCACACCGGCTTCAAAACCAGCGCGCCGATACATGTCATCAACAAGATCTGAATACATCCAGCCGTATGTCATGCCTGCCGTGTGGGTCAGCAAATGCCAAATGCGAATCGGTTCGGTTAACGCATTTGTCAGTGGCTTCAATACCGAGCCCGTATTCCAAACTCGAGTTTCGCCAAATGGCGGTATGAACTTGCTGACTGGGTCGGTGAGTTGCAACAAGCCCCGCTCAACCAACATCATCAACGCGATCGAAGTGACCGGCTTGGTCATCGAATAGATGCGATACATCGTGTCGTCGGTGATCGGCGTGCTTGTTTCAGAATCTTTGTGCCCGTACATGCCAAAGTGTGCAACTTTGCCGTGTCGTGCGACCGCCACGGCATAGCCCGACAAACGACCTTCATCGACGTAGCGGTTGAAGTGCTTGTCAATATTTTTTAGCCGCGTTGCGTCAAGACCGACTTCTTTAGGATCAACCGTCGCCCCAAAATTATTCGCCATAGCAGTGACCTTAATCTAATTGTTGAATTTTTCTTTAAGCCAAGAGTTCAATTGTGGCCCAATATCTTTGCGCTCAAGGGCCATCTCAATGACTGCACGCAAAAGCCCCATCGGCGTGCCAGTGTCGTATCGAGTTATGTCACTGACGACGCCCAACAGCGCCTTGTCGTTTGCCAACATTGCCAACGCATCGGTCAATTGCAATTCACCATTTGCACTGGGTTTGATTTGTTCAAGTTTGTCAAAAACTTTGGGTGATAAAACATATCGACCAATAATCACGATGTCGCTGACTGCATCTGCTGGTTTTGGTTTTTCAACAACTTGCGAAATTTCGACTGAAGACACATCGCCAATTGTCGTTTCGGCGACTTTGACATTGCCATAGCTCGAGACTTCGCTAGCCGCTACTCGTTTTAATCCAATGCTACTTTTGCCAGATTTTTCATAGAGCGCCACAAGTTGTCTGGTCAAAGAAGCGTCACCCATCATTTCATCGGGCAACATCACCACAAACGGTTCGTCGCCCACTGCTTGACGCGCACAACTGACCGCGTGACCTAAACCCAACGGCGAATC
>CAXNFV010000076.1:0-5487 GCA_964201675.1 Ilumatobacteraceae bacterium
CTTTTACTCTCTGAGCCAGAGCAACAATGTCTGTTTTGCTGCGAGCGTCAACTTTGGCAGATGAGAATCGACCTGGGTCTTCTAGTTTGGCGATGATCTCATCACCACGACCCGAATTGATATCGGCCAAAATAAACGAATCAAAAAAACTACGAGTTTCGGCGATTGAGGCCATGCCTCCACCAACCCCACCGGCACCAATCACAAGAATCTTTGCCACAATAAGCCTGGGTACTTTTCTGGTCGTTACTCGGGTGTAACAACAGTCAAAGTCTACCGCTGCAAATCAATCAAGTTTTTGCTTCAACCTCATTGCGCAGAAAGTTAAGTGCACTAATAACCGATAACTGACGCATTTGCTCGCGCCCAATCGGCAGGTGCATCGTCATCGATTTTGCTGAACCGTCAGGCATCGCCACACCGACACAGAGAGTGCCGACTTTCACACCTTGTTGCTCACTTGGACCGGCAACTCCGGTGAGAGAAAGTCCGATATCGCTTCCCAATGCTTTTCGAACTCCGATTGCCATCTCTTTAGCGGCAGCTTCACTCACGACTATTTCATTGGTGATACCGAGAACTTCATATTTCGCTTCGCTCGCGTAACTAACGACGGCCCCTCGAAAAACATCACTTGCGCCAGGCACAGCAGTGAGCCGACCAGACACCAGACCACCGGTTACCGATTCGGCAATGGCGAGTGTGAGATTCTTTTTTCGTAACATGTCTAGAACTACTGACTCCATTGTTTGGCCGTCAACACCAAACACGATGTCGCCAACTTCGCTGCGAACCTTCGCATCCCAAACATCAATCAAATCCATCGCATCTTGCTCTGTATTCGCCTTGGCAGTCAGTCGAACTTTGATACCTTCCCAACCGCTGGCTAAAAACGCCAGGGTCGGATTGCCGACTTTCTCAAGTTCACTGATCACGCCAACAAGTCTTTCGTTGAGCCCGCTTTCACTGTCACCCCAAGTTCTCAACACACGGCTTTTAATGACGGAGGCTTCACCACTTCTAATCAACAAATCTGGCAGAATCGCGCGCTCAAACATTTCGTAAAGTTCAAACGGCACACCAGGCACCGCATACATAACTTTGTCGCCGACTGGGCATATCAAACCTGGCGCAGTGCCTCGGCGTTGCTCAATAATCTTCGCCCCGCGTGGCACCATCGCTTGACGCAAATTATTTTCAGGCATTCTGCGATTGCGTGCAGTGAACATCTGCTCAATCACTAGTGCGACCTCATCATTCAGTTCGAGTTCAACACCCATTATCTCGGCAATTGCTTCGCGAGTGATGTCGTCGTGGGTCGGCCCAAGCCCACCGCAAATAATCACCGCATCGGTTTGCTCGAGTGTCGAACGCAAAGTAGAGACAATACGCCCAAGGTTGTCGCCGACTTTGACTTGAAAAAGGGAGTCAATGCCAGCGGCAGCAAGTTGCTCGCCCAACCATGATGAGTTCGTGTCAACAATTTGCCCAAGTAATAGTTCGGTGCCAATAGCGACGACACTGCAACGCATTATTTGGCAGTCCGTCGCAACATCATGCGAGGTTTAATCGCACGAACCGCATACTGCACTCCGCTGACGATTGTCAGAACTACTGCCAACCACAGCGTAATTTTCCATGCGTATGTCATATCGCGGGCGCTAAATGGCGCAAGCGCAAAGCCAACCGAAACTTGTTGACTGAGAGTCTTAACTTTGGCGATTCGGCTCGCCGGCACCGAGACACCTTTTGCGCCTACTACTACACGATAGATGCTGACAATTACTTCGCGAATTGCAATAATCACAACTGGCCAAATTGAAAACATTCCGCGATCGACGAGTGTGAACATTGCACCGAGCACGAGAACCTTGTCGGCAAGCGGGTCAAGAAATGCGCCACTTTTGGTGGCACCATGTCGGCGCGCTAAATATCCATCTAGAACATCGCTAACGCACAGGCCAAACCATAACCAGGCAGCGAGCCACGAACCCGTATTGTCAAGTGACACGACAGTGAACAAAAGTGGTGAAACCAAAATTCGCGACACCGTCACGGCATTCGCCCAAGTTGCTAATGCGTTTGGATCTACTGTCAAGATCTACCTACTCGCTGCATCTGTCGCGGCGCCAACTGCCACGAGATCTGGTCCGAGCGCGTCGGCGATTTCAACAGAGACAAAACTTCCCACACTTAAAGTCTCGCTGACATGAATTACTCCGTCAATTTCTGGCGCTTCTCGATGACTTCTACCCACGCCTGTTGAATCTACGAGCACTTCTAGGGTGTCGCCAATTAGGTCGTCCCGACGACGCGCCGTAATCGCATCTTGCATTTCGCGCAATTCACCCAAGCGTTCGTTCATTAGTGATTTGTCTACATGATCCGGCAAGTTCAAGGCATAAGTTCCGTCTTCTGGACTGAACCCAAAGAAACCACACCAATCAAGTTGCGCATGCTCGATGAATGCCAGCAACTCGTCGTGATCTTCTTCGGTTTCGCCCGGATACCCAACTATAAAGTTGCTACGCATCGCTGCCTGCGGCTCGCGCTTGCGAATATCTTCGATGCGATTCAAAAAGCGAGTGCCGTCGCCCCATCGGCGCATGCGACGCAAATGTTGTTTAGAAACATGTTGCAGTGAAAGATCAAAATATGGCACACCTGTCGCGCAAATCGCATCGATCAATGCATCACTCAAATCACTCGGATATAGGTAGAGCAATCTCGTGCGTTGCACTTTGCTGGCAACACGATTCACTAGTTCAACGATTGAACCTGCGCCAAGTTCGTCGGGTCGATCTTTGCCATAACTTGCAAGATCTTGGGCAACCAAAACAATTTCTTTGACATCAAGTTGATCAACCTCAGCGAGAATTGACTCAATATCCCGGCTGCGTTGCGGTCCACGGAAACTCGGTATCGCACAGAAACCGCAGTTGCGGTCACAACCTTCGGCAATCTTTATATAAGCCCATGGCGAACTCGACTTTGGTCGCGGCAAGTTCAACAAATCAAACGCGGGTACTTGTTCGCCAGCCACCGCCAGCGACTTTTTAGTTAGCGTTATCGGCACCCCGAAGCCCGCGATGTGGTCAGCCTCGGGCAGAGACTCGGCAAGTTCAGACCCATATCGCTCGGCCATGCACCCGGTCACAACAACGCGAGCGCCATCTTTGCGCTGTTTCGAAAGCTCCAACACGGTGTCAATAGATTCTCTTCGCGCGTCTTCGATAAATGCACAAGTGTTCACGACAACAAGATCAGCCAGACTCGCATCGTCGGTTCGCTCTAGACCGTCAAGCATCAAGGTGCCGATTATTTTGTCTGAGTCAACATCATTCTTGGGACAACCAAGCGACTCAAGATAGAAGCGCTGTGTCACGGGTTGTAATGCTATCTAACTTCAATATCCGTCTAACTCAAACGACGGTACTAACTCGCCTTTTGAATCAGTTCTAACTCTTCGACACTCATTAAAACTTCGCGAGGTCTTGAGCCCTCACTTGCTGCGACCACGCCACGTTGCTCCAGCAAGTCCATAAGACGACCAGCGCGCGCGAAACCAACTTTGAGTTTACGTTGCAACATCGAAGTACTGCCTTGTTGCGTACGAACTACTAGATCCATCGCTTGACGCATTAACTCGTCATCACCTTCGTCGCCACTGCTTCCGCCAAATACCGAGGCACTACCCGTTGTATTGACATCGCCTTCGACGCCAGACACATAGGTGACTTCTGGGGCCTGTCGTCGCCAGTGGCCCACAACTTTCTTAACTTCATTTTCACTGACCCATGCTGATTGCAATCGTTGCGACACTGAAGTATTGCCCGGCAACATCAACATGTCTCCCATGCCTATTAATTTTTCTGCTCCAGGTTGATCTAAAATCACTCGGCTGTCGGTGAGACTTGAAACAGCGAATGCCATCCGCGCAGGAATATTGGCTTTAATCACACCGGTAATCACGTTCACACTCGGTCGTTGTGTCGCAACGATTAAGTGGATTCCGACTGCGCGTGCTTTTTGGGCTATTCGTGTGATGCAATCTTCTACATCTCGCGCAGCCACCATCATCAAATCGTTTAACTCATCAACGACGATCAACACATATGGAATTCGCGAAAACTGTTTGTCTGCGGGTTGCCCTGCCTCGACGGTCATTTCGCCGCGGTCGTATGCGGCGTTGTAGCCGGCAATGTCACGGAAACCTGCTTCAACCAGAACGTCGTATCGTCGCTCCATTTCTTTTACCGCCCAGCCAAGCGCATTTGCCGCTTTTTTCGGGTTCGTTACTGGGGCGGTCAACAAATGTGGCAAGCGTGCATACTGCCCCATCTCGACTTGTTTTGGGTCAATAAGAATTAGCTTGACCTGATCTGGCGTCGCGCGCATCAATACCGATGTAATGATGCAGTTAATTGCGCTTGATTTTCCTGCACCTGTTGCACCTGCGATCAACAAGTGAGGTGTCGTGGAAATATTCAAGAAAACTGAACGACCCGAAATATCTTTCCCGACTGCGACATCGAGTGGATGATTTGCCGTGCGCGCTTCTTGTGAAACTAAGAGATCTCCAATTGAAACTAGCTCTCGCAGTTCATTTGGTACCTCAATACCGATCGCCGAACGACCAGGTATTGGTGCAAGAATTCGCACATCAGTTGCCGCCATTGTGTAAGCGATATCGCGAGACAACGAAGTGACTTTCGCAACTTTTACTCCATCACCAAGCGAAAGTTCGTAGCGAGTAACAGTTGGCCCACGGGTATAACCGACGAGCACAGTCTCGACACCATGCGAAGCCAATGCTGCGACGAGTTGATCGCCACGATCTCGAATTGTTTGCTCGTTCGCTTTTTTGTTGCTAGTTAATGATAGAAATTCTATTTCCGGGAGCGTCCACACACTTGGCTGGCCAGACGGACCAAGTGGAATCTCTTGCAATTCTCCTTTGACTGGTTCAAGTTTTGCTTTTGCCCGTTCGCGCCGCTTGCGACCGCGTTTTGGGGATGGTTGTTCATCTACAGTTTCTGTTGAAGCGTCGTCTTCATAATCTTCGTCAACTATGTTTGCAATTTCTGGATCTAGCGCGAAGTCAAATAGTTGTGCCGACTCGCCATCAAGATTGTCAGGATTATAAATTTCTGCGCCAGGCTCGAATACATCTGCCGAGTTGCCTTGCACTTTGCTTTTTTGAGCAATATAAGAGTTCGCTCCGACGACAGTTCGCCAAGTCAAAATACACAACTCGGGAATAGATTTACCGGTGACCAGCATCGCCGACACAACTAGTAAAATCAGCAACAGTGCAGTTGCCCCGGTATTAGAAAATGAACTAGTTATTGGCTCGCTAAATAGCCATCCGATTCCGCCACCAGGGCTCTTCGCAGAATCGTCCGCGTAAATATTTGTAAGACCGAGAAGCACTCCAGAAAGTAACGCCCAACCAATTGCATTACGAGATCGATACTGCCAATCTTT
>CAXNFV010000077.1:0-5443 GCA_964201675.1 Ilumatobacteraceae bacterium
CACACCATGGCATTACATATGTCGATGATTACGCTCATTTACCCAATGAAATTTCGGCGGTCTTGGCCGGCGCACGAGAGGAATCTGACTCGTGGTCTCGAGTAGTGGCAGTGTTTCAGCCGAATCGTTTCAATCGAATGTCGGTGATTTCACATCTCTACGCCGATTCATTCAAAGACGCCGATCTCGTAGTTGTCACAGATATCTATGCGTCAGGTACAACTAAAATTGACGGAGTGACGGGCGAGTTGGTCGTAGACGCGATCCGAACCGCTCATCCAAAACTTCACGTGGTGTACCAACCACTACGGGGTGATCTCGTAGAATTTCTCGATAGTGAGCTCAAATCTGGCGATCTATGTATCTCGATGGGGTGCGGTGATATCGCCACACTTCCTTTTGAACTGATTTCGCGAAAGATGAGTTAGCGGGTGATCACAGACATCACGCACGTCAGCGATAAAGATTTGTTGCGTATCGCCGCACTACTTGGAGATCGCGTAACCGATAACGAACCACTTGCGCCTTACACGACTTACAGAGTTGGTGGCAAGGCCGCTTTATTCATGCGAGTTTTGACCGTTGAAGATCTATATTCGCTGTCACGAGCATTAGATAAAGTCAAAGTTCCAGTAACCGTGATTGGTCGCGGCAGCAACATGTTGGTCAGTGATCGTGGCTTTCGTGGCATCGCCGTGACGCTCGGGCCATTCGCAGAGTTGATAAATCTGCCGACAATCGGTCAGTCACCAATTTTGACTGCTGGAGCGATGGCGCCTCTTCCTGTATTGGCGCGACAAAGTGTCCATCACGGTTTGACCGGTCTTGAGTGGGCAGTCGGTGTGCCAGGTTCTATCGGTGGGGCGGTGCGAATGAATGCAGGCGGTCACGGATCCGACATGATCGCATCGTTGCTCAGCGTGCGAATGTTTCACCTTGAGCGCGGAATCGAAGCAAATGTTTCTGCCGCCGATTTAGGTTTGCGATTTCGCGGATCAGATTTAAACGACAATCATGTCGTACTGTCAGCGACTATGCGTCTGAGTTGGGGCGACACAATTGTCGGGCAGTCAAAATTGTCTGAAATCGTTAAGTGGCGACGCGAAAATCAACCTGGCGGTCAAAATGCAGGTTCAGTTTTTGTTAATCCAGTAGCCGGAGTCAAGTCTGCAGGCGAGTTGATTGACGAACTCGGATTGCGGGGATACCGAGTTCGTTCGGCGTGTGTTTCCGAAAAGCATGCAAACTTTATTCAGTCTGATGAAGAAGGAAGCGCAGACGATGTCGTCGAATTGATGACGTTCGTTCGCCAACGTGTCAACGAAGCACACGGCATTGAACTTCGTAGCGAGATTCGTTTGGTTGGTTTTACTACGGCTGTTAGTGCTGAAGCAGGCGCGCAATATCTAAAGCCATCAAATTTAAATTCCCAATTAGATGCAGCCTTTGGTGTGTCGTCGAGTCCTGATGCGTCACTTCCGGTTCCTGTTCTTTCTGAAAAGCTTTCTGATGATGTGCTTGCAGAGCTAAAAGACGCATTCGAAGGCAATGCAACTCCGATAAGTATTTTGAGAGTTCCAAAACCCGATGTGCATGTCGTTGAATACGAACTTGATGACAAACTTGAGCCGATAGTCAAAGATTCGACAAGCTTTCTTGACTCAGATATTGAGACGGTTGTCGAAACGCCGAGGCTAGAAACAGCCGCGTTGAAAGTTGACGAACCCAAGCGAATTGTGATCGTTGACGAAGAATTAAGGTTGCCAACAGACAGCACTTTTCCGATTGATGCTCGTAGCGCGACGGTAAACATTGCACCGACTTCAGAGAAGTTCGTCATCATCGACGACTTGGCGCAAGACGTAGAGACCGATACAGATGTAAAAAGATTTGTTCGAAAACGATCCAAGTATTTGGTTACTGGCTCTGCTTTTTTCGCCGTGTTTGTGTTGGTGCTCATTGTTTTGGCCTCGCCGATCATTGCCGTGCGCCAAGTAGACATTGAAGGTTCAAAATATATGAACAAAGACTTGCTGGTCTCCGTTGAGCAATCGCTTTTGGGTAAAGCTCTACTCACGGTTGATACTCGAGAAGCATCGCGTCGACTTGAAGAAGACCCCTGGGTTGAGACCGTGCGTATCAGGCAGTTTTTTCCTTCTCGCTTGCTGATAGAAATTGCAGAACGCGTTCCAGTTGCGTGGTTTATCGGCGTTGATAACCGTGCCCGAATTGTCGACGCACAAGGCCGCGTTCTAGCCGTTGAAGATGGACAGCCAACTGAGTATTTGCAGATCACCGGCGTTGGTCCAAATCTTTCGCCAGGCAATAGCGCTGGTGCTCTGTATAAAGCCGCGGCACAGTTGGCAACTGGGCTACCTGACGAGTTGGAGAAAATTGTGTTGAATGTCGGCACGGGTGGCCCGAACCAATTGGTGATGACACTCAGGTCGGGCACACTTGTCAATTTCGGCGAGCCTGTAGATGTGCTGAATAAACTGATTTCGCTGGTGGTGCTACTCCGTCGTCAGGATTCAAAACAGATCATCTCAATTGACTTGAGTAACCCAGATATCCCGACTGTTCAGTCAAAGTAGCGCAGCCATTGGGCTCCTGGTGGCTACCTACAACACCCGATTCTTAACCTATTTCGCATTGAAGCCTAGATATGCATAGTTATATGGGACGCTAACCAAACAGGACGATATGCATGTTGACGTCTAGAAAATATGGCAGAATAGCCGAAGTGTATTTTTCTAAGGGATTACTTTAAATGGCAGGTCAGCCTCAGAATTATCTTGCAGTCATCAAAGTAATCGGTGTTGGCGGTGGCGGTGTAAACGCGATAAATCGAATGATTGAATCTGGAATGCGCGGCGTCGAGTTCATTGCGATAAACACGGATGCCCAGCAATTGCTTCTCAGCGATGCGAACATGAAGATTGATATTGGTCGTGAATTGACCAGAGGTCTCGGCGCTGGCGCCGACCCAGAAGTTGGCCGTCAAGCAGCAGAGCAACATCGCGCCGAAATTCAAGAAATGATTGCTGGCGCTGACATGGTTTTTATCACCGCTGGTGAAGGTGGTGGAACAGGAACTGGTGCGGCACCAATTGTTGCCGAGATTGCAAAATCCGAAGGTGCGCTCACGGTGGCGATTGTTACTCGTCCGTTTGCGTTTGAAGGTCGTCGTCGAGCGGTGCAGGCAGATGCGGGTATCGCTGCGCTCAAAGAAAAAGTTGACACTCTCGTTGTTATTCCAAACGAAAGATTGTTGTCAATCTCAACCGAAAAGACGACTTTGCTTGAGGCATTCAAGAGAGCCGATGATGTTTTGTATCAGGGAGTTTCTGGAATCACCGGTTTAATCACGACTCCAGGTTTGATCAACACCGACTTCGCTGATGTCAAGGCTGTGCTGGCAAATGCAGGTACCGCACTGATGGGTACCGGTTCTGCAACCGGAGAAAATCGTGCGACGGTGGCTGCCAATGCGGCTATCAATTCACCAATGCTTGAAGCGTCGCTTGAAGGTGCTCGTGGAGTGATTGTCAACATCACCGGTCCTTCAAATGTTGGTTTGTTTGAGGTGACGAACGCTATGGAGATTCTGCGAAGTGTCGCACATCAAGATGCAAATATTATTCATGGTTTGGTGATTGACGATGAAATCAACGATGAAGTACGCGTCACGGTTGTAGCCGCTGGTTTTGATCGATGGGATGGTTCGTCACAGCGCGCATCCACTCGAAGCGATGGTCGTAATACGGCGACTTCAGGCACGACTCGTCCAGAATCAAAACCTGCTCGGTTGAAAGAACTGTTTGGTGGTTCTGATCCGTTGATCAATGATGATGACGACGACCTTCCATCATTCTTAAAGTAATTGTCCAATGTCGGAGACGACATTTAATTCGCCGAACTTAGAAGCGCTCACCGAACGTGTTTCGGCAATTCGTACCCGCATTTCAAATGCCGGTGGCGAGAACGTAAAGTTGATTGCCGTCACCAAGACTTTTGATGCGAGCGCTATGACTAGTGCTTTTGCGACTGGATGCGACGCGGTTGGCGAGAACTACGCGCAAGAGTTAATTGCAAAATTTGATCAAGTTCCAGAAAATCAACGATTGCCCGTGCACTTTATTGGGCGCTTGCAGAGCAATAAAATCAAGGCGCTTGCAAATTGTGTTGATGTTTGGCAAAGTGTTGATCGACTCAGTTTGTTGGATGAAATCGCCAAGCGTTGCATACCGTTAATCTCTCCAACGCAGGCAAGCCCACCGCAGATTATGTTGCAAGTCAACTCAACTAATGAGCCCGACAAAGGCGGTTGCGAACCTAGCGATGTTGAGGCGCTCTGCGCAAAGGCATCAAGCCTTGGTTTACACGTCGCTGGTTTAATGACGGTTGGACCAACTATCAGCGATGCGACAGCGACTCGCAGTGCCTTTCGTTTGGTGAGCAAAATCGCCAAAGATTTGGGTCTAAGAGAATTAAGTATGGGGATGACTGGAGACTTAGAAATTGCGGTTGAAGAAGGTTCAACTGCAGTTCGCATTGGGTCTGGATTGTTTGGCACAAGGCTCTAGAAGCGCTTTTGAAGTACCGTTTTAAGGGCATTTTGTCAAGTAAACTGAGGTTATGACGTTGTTTCAAAAAGCTTTGGATTACCTGGGGTTGGGCGGCGATGGGGCTTACGTCGACTACGAAGACGATATTCAAGACGAGCCAGATTATGGCCTTGGTCAGCGTGTTGATCAGCGTGTTGACCAGCGTGATGTCAGGCGTGGCGTACCAGGCCCCGCAAATCGTTCTCGGCTTGATGATTTAGATGGCCTTGACGAGATGCAGTCTGAGTCGGCAATTCGCAGGCAACAAGAACAGCACGACTCTGGTCTGACGCTCAGACCGCCAGGTGGGCGCCGCGCTGAAGCAAGTGTTCGACCTATTGTCGCATCTACTGCGCCGATAACGGTGTGTCCTCAAGCTTATGAAGAAGTCAAAGGAATAGTGGACCACTTCAGACGCGGTACTCCAGTAATTATTGATCTGCAAGACACCGATACGAGAGTTATGCGTCGAATTCTTGATTTCGCCAGCGGCGTTTGTTACGCACAAGGTGGCGGCATGGAGAAAGTCAGCTCGGGCGTGTTTATGATGAAACCATCTGGCGCTCGAGTCATTCGCGGCTAGACCTAGTCGAAAGTTTTAAATATGCGAGAGCTTCTATGTAGTGCAGTGTCAATTTTTACGATGTTGATCATCGTGCGCGTGGTTCTTTCATGGTTTCCGTCGACAAGTGGTGGGTTCGTCGCTCAAGTTTCATATTTTGTGGGCCGAATTACCGAACCAGTTTTAAGTGCAGTGCGCGAAAAACTGCCCCGTACCGGCGCAATTGACTTTTCTGCCCTGGTCGTGTTGTTATTCCTGCAGATTGTCGTGCAGG
>CAXNFV010000078.1:0-5430 GCA_964201675.1 Ilumatobacteraceae bacterium
CGCCGATCATGAAAAACATCGGCAACAAAACGAGTTCGAAGAACACGAAGAACAGAATCAAGTCTTGGGCGATAAATGTTCCAGCCATACCGGTTTGCAAAACAAGCAACAGCGAAAAGAAAGCCTTTGCCTTGCCGGGGCTCGGCACATGATCAAGCGAATAGATCACAACCAGCAAAGTGATCACCATGCTCAATAAATAGAGCGGAAGGCTGATGCCGTCAACACCAATAAAATACGAACTCTTAATTACTGAAATCCAAGTTTCATTGGCAACGAATTGCATTTTTTCTGCCTGATCGAAATCAAACCTAAAAGCTGTGTAGATACCGACTGCAAGCGTTGCAATAGATGTGAACAATGAGACTAGCTTGACCGATTTGTCTTGAGCTTTTGGCATAAGCATCAGCAATACAACGCCAACCATCGGCAGGAATGTGCCGAGGCTCAGCAACCAGTTGTTCTCCTGCAACATGTTCATATCTTTATTCTCCCTTTTTCGACTAGTTACTTATTAATAATGACGAGGACAAGTGCACCGATTGCGGCTGCACTAAATAACAAAGCTCCGTATTGGCTCACTTTTCCTGATTGAGTTGGCTGTGCGGCGGTGCCGACTGACTTTGTAAAAGTTGCCGAGTTATTTACAGTGGCGTCAACAACACGTTGATCAATGTTTTGGTAAACCCAACCAGAGAGTTTTCTTGTTGAATTTGCAAAACCATGCAGAATTCCGTCCAAAATATTTTGGTTGAACCAATACGCAGCATTCGCAATTGGATATGCAATACTCCGAACAATTATTTTCTCATAGAGAACATCCAGATAATACTTGTTGACCAAAAATTTATGACCAAGACCAAGAACTTTGACTCGCTGCGTAAGACCAACAAGTCGAGGGTCACGTTTGGTGAACAACCGCGAACTTAGAATCCACGAAAGTGCCATACCTAAGAACACGATGACCATTGACATCATCGCCTTTGACCATTTGAACTTTGCGTGCTGCAGTTGTGGCGCAAAGCAGACGCCATCGGCTGGCGTGGCTGAGCCACAAACAGACTTTGAATGAGACTCTTCGGCATTTGGCAGGTTGATAACTAGCGATTCGCCAGGGCCACCCGAGTGCTTTGCGTCGATAACTTCAACCGCGCGGGGCTCGACCCAAAGTTTCATTCTTTCCCAGTTTTCACCAAATGGTGTGGCGTTCAAGAAGCCAGAACCGAGTGCAAGCACGGACAAAATCATCAATGGGATCGTGATCAATAAACCAGATTCGTGTGGTCCGTGTGTTGCTCCTGAATCGTGGGCGTCATGTGAATCGTGTGCTGAGACTGTTGCGTGAGCGTCATGTGGGTCGTGCGAATCGTGCGAGTTTTCGCCGGCTGATGCTCCGCGCGGTTCACCAAAGAATGTCAAATAAGTTGCTCGCGTCATATATGCAGCCGTCATAAATGCGCCAACTAAGCCAACGATCATAAACGTGTTGTAACCGTTGTTGCCGACGTTGTCGATGATCTCGTCTTTAGAAAAGAATCCAGAGAATGGAAAAACTCCACATAAGGCGAGAGTTGAGATTATCCAAGTAACAAATGTGATCGGCATAGCTTTGCGAAGTCCGCCCATATCGCGTTTCATGTCAAACGAGTGATGAGATGCGCTGTGACTTATTGAACCTGCACCTAAAAATAAACATGCTTTAAAAAATGCATGCGTAAAGATGTGAAATACTGCAGGCAACCATGCTCCGGCGCCAAGACCGAGCATCATGTAGCCAAGTTGCGAGACCGTTGAATATGCGAGAACACGTTTAATATCATTTTGCACAAAAGCAAGTGATGCCGAAATCACAATCGTGATCGCGCCAATAATCATGATCAGATTTCCGCCACTACCAAGAATGTCTAGCCCGACGAAAAATACGGGATACAAGCGGGCAACTAAATAAACTCCGGCTACGACCATCGTCGACGAGTGCAAAAGCGAACTAACTGGTGTCGGACCAGCCATGGCGTCAGGCAACCAAGTGTGCAACGGAAACTGACCGCTCTTGCCAATGCATGCGATGAATAGTGCGATAGCAGCAATCGTGATCGCGGTGCTGTTGGGCTCGCCAGAAAGCGCCCACGCCGAGATTCCGCGAATGGAGAAACCTGAAACACCGAGATTTTCTTGCGTCCAATCGTTGGCCGAAAAGTAAAGAATCGCTATACCGACTAGCAAACCAGCGTCGCCGGTACGAACCGTAAAGAATGCTTTCAACGCCGCTCTGGCGTTCGCGTCGTCTTCCCACCAATGACCGATCAACATGAAACTGCACAAGCCCATGATTTCCCAGCCGAGTAGGAACAACATCATGTTGTCGGCCAAGACCATCGCCAACATCCCACCAGAAAACAGTGTCAGTGCGGCAAAGAAATGTGTGTAACGGCGATCACCGCGAAGATATTCGAGAGAATAAATCTGTACGAGTGTCGAGATAAATGCAACGACAATTAGAACGAGAACCGAAAGCCCGTCAATGTGTTGGCCGATACCAAAATCAAAACCGCCACTGCGCCACCACGACCAAGATTTGATGACAGGTTCAACGAACTGCTCTTCGGCTGCACTATTCGTGCGTTGAATCCATTGGTAGCCGGCACCCACGGACAATA
Source organism: Ilumatobacteraceae bacterium (assembly GCA_964201675.1). GTDB lineage: Bacteria > Actinomycetota > Acidimicrobiia > Acidimicrobiales > Ilumatobacteraceae > BACL27. Next base: position 2,658 of record CAXNFV010000078.1, read on the forward strand.
CAAGTGACGAAAACATCGACAGCACACCAAGTTCACTGCCTTTCATTGGCAGGCGTTTGCCGATCAAGATGATCAACGCAAAAGCGATCGCCGGCACCACCGGCACTAGCCATGCGTGTTCGAGAAACCAGCCAGACGCAAGTGGGGCGAGAACTTCAGATTCAGAGGCAACCAAGTTCATCCGCGCATCTCCGAGAGATCGTCGACTGAAATTGTTTTCTTATTGCGGTAGACGAGCAAAACCAATCCGAGTCCGACACCGACCTCGGCGGCGGCGACGGCGATTATGTAGAGAGCGAAAGTGTGTCCGTCGGTCGAACCATTGCGCAACGCAAAAGTCAATAAATTTATGTTTACCGAATTTAATATCAATTCGATCGACATCAGCATCAATACGGCGTTTTTACGCGCGACAACGCCGTAAACACCGATGCAGAATAAAACCGCGGCTAAAAACAAAAACTGATTCACGAACATCTGATCAGTCCTTTCTCGCCAAAACAATTGCCCCGACTACAGCGGCTAACAAAACAAATGACAGCGCCCAAAATGGCAGCAAATACGGCCCAAAAATCTGGTCTGATATTTCTTGAGTTGAAACAACTGTGTCGGTCTGAGGCAATTTTTCGTCACCAAACGAACCCAAGAGTGCCACACCCATGGCTACGAGCATCACAAGCGCAACTGGAATACCGAGTTTCTTATAACTGTTGTTTAGGTCGGACTCTGTGCCGATTCTGGCTCGCGTGAGCATCGTGCCAAATAGAAACAACACCATCACTGCACCTATATATACGAGTACTTGAGTCACGGCCACAAACTCGGCTGCCAACAAAATGTATTGAGCGGCCGCGCCAGCGAGCACGACAACAAGCCAAAGTGCTGCATGCACGACATTATTAGTTGTAACAACACGCAAGGCAGCGATGATCATCACAATTGCAATAATCCAGAAGCCGATATTTTGCGCGATCACGAGTTGTTTACTAGGCCTTTCATTTCTTTTTCTTGTCTGCGCCTGACTCGAGTTCTGGTGCTTCTGGGACTGTTTCCATCCACTCACTAAGTTTCGTTTTGTCATGCAGCAGATCTGAGATATTTGGCTCTGAGTATTCGTACTCTGGGCTCCAGAACAACGCATCAAACGGACAAACCTCTACGCAGATTCCGCAGTACATGCACAATGCGTAGTCAATGTCGAAGCGATCCAGCAAATTTACCTGACGAGGTTTACCACCCTCACGACGAGGTGGTGCGAGTTCTTTGTGCGCTTCAATATAAATGCACCAGTCCGGGCAAGAGCGCGAACACAACATGCATGAAGTGCAATTGTCTTGGTGCAAAGCGATCACGCCACGAGAGCGAACCGGAGGAGTTTCTTTTTCGTGCGGATACTGCACGGTATTCGAGCCGTTTACGGTTGTCTTAAACAAAGTGCCGAGAGGAACGCCGAGCCCTTTTACAAGTCCTGGAACTTTTGCCACTTAGAACACCACCTTTAAAATTGACGTGACCATAATGTTTAAGAGTGCAACTGGGATCAAAACCTTCCAGGCAAACCTTTGCAGTTGATCTTCACGAAGTCGTGGATAGCTGAATCGAATCCACATGATGATGAAGACGAGCAACATCATCTTCGTAAACATGATCAGCGGCCCAGCAAAGTTCATCCAGTTGGCTACATCATCAATTGATGTCCAACCGAACCAAGTGAATGGCACTCCCCAGCCACCAAGAAACAAAACTGAGGCAATCATTGCGAAAACGCCAGCCGTAGCAAACTCTCCGATGAAAAAAATCAAGAAGCGAAAGCCTGAATATTCGGTCATGTAACCCGAGACAAGTTCACTTTCGGCAATCGGCATGTCAAAGGGTGCCTGCGTGAGTTCTGCTTGAATTGCAATCATAAAAATAATGAAACCAAGAAATTGACTAATCACATAAGGATGACCTATCGCGTCGATGCCGAACATCGAGCCGGTATTTTGGGCGACAACAATTTTCTGCAGGTTCATCGTTCCTGCTTGAATGACCACGCCCATCACCGCGAGCACCATCGGCAACTCGTAGGCGATTAACTGACCGGCAGCACGCAAACCCCCGAGCAATGAATATTTATTGGCACTTGACCAGCCGGCGATCAGAATTCCGAGAACTGAAACCGACGAAACTGCAAGTGCATAAAACACCCCTGTTTCAAAATCTGTAAACCATGCCTCAGGGCCAAACGGCACGACGACGACAAGCAAAAAAGTGCTGACCAAAACGATGATCGGTGCCATTTTGAAAATACGGGCATCTGCGCGGTCTGGCACAATGTCTTCTTTTTGCAACCATTTGCCGACTTCGGCGAAAAGTTGCATTGACCCGTACGGGCCCGCCTCCATTGGTCCGAGGCGACTTTGCATAAACGACATCATCTTGAACAAGAAGACATAAACAATTGTGCCGGCCGGCAGAAGCACTGCGACTAATCCACCCAGCACACGCAACAGCGATTGTCCCCAATATGGGACTTCAGCCAACAACGCAATCATCTGTCGATATCTCCGAGAATAAAATACAAAGAAGCGAGAATCGTCACGATGTCAGGTACATAAACACCGCGCAACAACCATGGTGTGATCGAAATGTTGTTGAAACTAGCGGAGCGAATTTTTACTCTGAACGGACCTAGATCGCCGCGCGAAACGATGTAGTAGCCCATCTCGCCGAGCGGGTTCTCAGTTGAAACCCAAGCCTCACCTTCTGGCACTTTGATAATTTTTGGCAC
>CAXNFV010000079.1:0-5373 GCA_964201675.1 Ilumatobacteraceae bacterium
GGTCGATATCTCGAGCATTCTCGGATATATAGGTTTGCTCACGGTTATGACGATTCATCGCCACTTCACCTGATTGGATCGGCTGATTTGATGGGCCGCAACTTGGACGGTCGAGTCGAAGTTCTCGTGCCCCTGACACACACAAAGCATCGGGCATGGCTAGATAAAGTGCTCGGGTTTTTATTGGCAGATCAGGTCGGTCATTTTGCTCTTGGAAGCGACGATAAATGGACCAAAGTTTTAGGTCATGGGCAAACAGGGGATGCCCAACAGAGTTTGCATGAGTGGGTGGTTGCGACCCAATTGCGTTGAACTGGCAGTCTGTTCACTTTCTTGTCACTTGCCAGACGACTGCAGTTCACTAAACAAGGACTACCGTTATTCATAAGATTTGAAGACTAGTTATAAGTGTTCAAGTGAAAGGAGTCGCCAAATGGACGAAATTCGTAAAAATTTCCATAATGATCTTGATTCGGTAAGGTCCGAGGTAATTCGACTTGGCGCATCGTTAACTGAAGCGATACCACGAGCCACCGCAATTCTTCTTAGCGGTGATCTTGAAGGTGCTGATTATTTAGTGCAAGCAGATGACGAATTTGATTCTCGATCTGCAGAACTCGAAGCTTTGTGTTTTGAAATTTTGGCACTTCAGGCACCGGTTGCCGCCGATCTTCGACAAATTATTGCAATCATCAAGATCGCCGGAGAACTTGAGCGCTCAGCAGATCTGGTCGTAAATATTTGTAAAGCAGCAAGACGAATTTATGGCCACGGCATTGATCCAATGTTGCGAGGTGTGATTTCTAAGATGAGTGAACAGGCCCAGAAACTTTTTGAATCAACAATGGAGGCGTTTGAAGAAAACGATGCCGCCAAAGCCGCCGCAATCGACGACATGGACTCTTACTTAGATAGTTTGCATCGCCAGTTCATTCAACAAATTTTTGAATCACATTCACATTCAAAAATTGATCTTCAAGTCGCGGTGCAGTTGGCCGTCGTCGCGCGCTTTTATGAACGAATTGGTGATCACGCGGTCAATGTAAGCGAACGAACGCGCTTTATCGTGACTGGTTGGGTACGAGAACGGGATGGAATTAATCGGTATAAGGCCCGTGTCGGAGACCAAACTGGCGAAATTGAGATCAAAATTGAGCGCAAATAGCTTGATCTAACTAAATATGGCTGTTGTTTTCTTTTTAGCAGGCGTAATTTGTGCGGCATTGATCGCTTTTCTTGTCTCAAAACGGTCCACCAAAGAAATTCAACTAGCGATCAATCAAACGGGTTTGATAAAACAACCCGAAGCGCCCGACTCGCTTGCGCACTTAATGGAAGTTCTCGACTTATTGCCAATTGGTGTAATCGTTCTTGACAGAAAGTCGGATCGAAAACTCAGAAACAATGCCGCATCTTCAATGACAGGTATCAGATATGTAGATATTTTGATTGACCAAGCAGTTGATGAAATGATTACCCAGGTTGAGCAGACTGGGTCTGGCGATCGAATCCTTGAAGCAGTCGCAGGAACAACTCGATTTCTGCAGATTCGGGGTTATGGGTTAGACAAAGAAAGAATAATCGTGACGGTCGAAAACATCACCGCAAAATCGCGAATCGAGACCGTGCAAACTGACTTTGTCGCTAATTTGAGTCACGAGTTGAAAACACCTATTGGTGCCGTCGCCGCATTGGCAGATTCTTTAAACGGTGAAACTGAAACTGAGGTCGTTTGGCGACTTGCAGAAAGAATTGTCTCCGAGTCACATCGCATGGCGCGAATAGTGGATGACCTGCTTGATTTGTCGCGAATTGAATTTAGCGGAACAGAGGATTGGGCAGAAGTTGACCTTGCACTAGTTCTGATTGAGGTCGTTAGCACCAACCAGCATGCAGCCAAGCGCCAAGGTCTGGGGCTGTCATTGACGGGAGCACCTAAATTAGATGTACTTGGAGACAGATCGCAACTAGTTTCTAGTATGTCAAACCTCGTTGACAATGCGATCAAATACAGCGAACCTGGCGGAGTGGTTGCTATCCAAAGTTCGATTGTCGGTCAAGAAGTTGTTGTCGCGATAACAGATCATGGAATCGGCATATCAAAACAACACCAAGATCGAATCTTTGAGCGCTTCTATCGGGTTGACAAAGCTAGAAGTCGGGCCACAGGAGGAACCGGCTTGGGTCTATCAATTGTTCGCCACATCGTTTCAGAACACGGAGGCACTATTGAAGTCGTCTCAGAAGAAGGAGTCGGTTCAACTTTTACAGTTCGACTCCCACACGTCGTGCGAGAACAAACAAACGACTCAACCACCACCACAGGAGTTTTATTATGACGATAACTAATTCGCTACCAACAATTTTGGTCGTCGACGACGAAGAGTCGTTTATCGAAGCACTTAAAGTCGGTTTAAAGCGTGAGGGGTTTCGAGTTGAAGTGGCCCGTGACGGCGCCGAAGCACTCGCCATGTTTGATGAAATTCGTCCAGATGCTGTTTTGTTAGATGTGATGTTGCCGAAAATCTCTGGTACGGATGTTTGTCGTGAAATTCGAAAGAAGAGTACGGTGCCAATCATTATGGTTTCGGCCAAGGGAGCCGAAATTGACGCTGTTGTAGGTCTTGAAGTTGGGGCAGATGACTACATTGTCAAGCCGTATCGTCTGCGAGAACTTGTCGCACGATTGCGAGCCGCGTTGCGTCGCGGCGTTCTGTCAAGCACGGCAGATGCAAGCTTTGGTATCGGAACAGTCTCGATAGGCGGAGTTTCTATTGATCCAGAACAACATGTCGTGACGATTCGTGGAGATGTCACGAAACTACCGTTAAAAGAATTTGAACTACTTTATATTTTGATGTCTAACGCTGGTCGTGTATTGACCCGAGAGACATTGATAGACCGAGTTTGGGGAAATGACTACTTCGGTGACACTAAAACTTTGGATGTACATGTGAAGCGATTGCGAGCAAAAATCGAAAAAGAGCCTTCAGATCCACAACTCGTCGTGACCATCCGCGGACTGGGCTATAAATACGAGAAAATAGTCGCATAGCAATTTCGAGCTCAGGGCTTACACCAGCATCTCCACTTAGACGACTCGGGCGAGTACATGCACTTACCGCATGCGGCGAAGCCGCATTTGCGATCGCACTCGCTGATTCACTTTTCTTGTCTATTAGTCCAGATGCTGCCCGCAGCAAAGTTTTGCTGTTTTTGGCGGTCAGCCTTGCACCGTTTGCAGTGATCGCCCCATTCATTGGGCCAGTAATTGATCGTGTTCCTGGGGGAAGGCGGATCACTGTATTGATCGTCAATGTTTTGAGATGCGTCACCGTTGTTTTAATGATTCAGCGAATCAACTCTGTCGCGTTGTTTCCACTTGCGTTTATCTCGCTTGTACTTTCGCGAACATACGCTGTGAGCAAAACTGCATTAGTCCCAACACTGGTTGGTAGCGATCAAGAGTTAGTAGCCGCAAACGGAAATCTTGGCTTGCTTGCTGGACTTGTCGGATTTTGTGCCGCCGTGCCGGCAGGACTGCTGCAACTAGTTGACTCGCGTTTAACGCTCTCAATGTCGGCGTTGATGTTTGGATTAGCAGGTTTGGTCTCACTTCAGTTACCGCGCCATGTTGCAACGACACCTGACACGGCCAACGACGCCGAAATTACCGAGTTAAAGGGTTCGGGTGTTCGTCACGCAGCGTTGGCAATGATGCTTCTGCGCGGAATAGTTGGCTTCTTGTTTTTTCATGTTGCGTTTTGGTTGCGTGATGAGCAGGCAGGGACTGCTTGGTTTGCACTGGCACTCGGTCTGTCGTCGCTTGCGACGATGCTGGCAAACGCAGTTTCACCGTTATTGCGGCGTTGGATTTCTGAGCGAACAATGATGACACTGTCACTAGCGGTGATCAGTGTGACTGGAGTTCTCTCTGGAGTTCTCGGCGGTATAACTGCCGGAATAGTTTTGATCGCAGTTTGTAATGGCATGGGTTCAATTGGTCGCCTTGCATTTGAATCAATCATCCAACGCGAAGCACCAGATGCAAATCGCGCTCGAACTTTTGTTAAGTTCGAAACAATCAATCAACTTATTTGGGTGTGTGCGGGGTTGGCCGCAGTGGTTTTTACATTTTCGGGTGCAGTCGGTTTTGCGATTGTTGGTGTTGCAAGCGCGATGGGACTGATCTATTTTCTCTCGGCAAATTTCGGTGTGGCTAAAAGTTGATTCTTTCTAACCACAAGCCAGGTGCAACGATTTCATTGACTGTCGGCAAATTGCCAGTTTTTGACCATAGCCCCGAGAGACCGTCAAATCCGGCGCGTTCAATTACTCCACCAATAAATGCATGTCCTTCGTCCATTTGTTTGGTCGTCAGTCGCAAGCCAAGAAGTTGTTCAACAAATTGATCCTGAGAGCGAGCCTCTACTCGGCGTCTGCGCACGGCTTCAGAGATTTGCGAACCAGTACCGATAATTCGTTCGGCAACAGTGTCGACAACATGATCGACATAGCCAACTATCGCACTTATCATTGCGTCAAGTTTTGGTGCAAGTATTTCTTGCTCTGGCGATCGAACAGCGCCAAGTAGCAAACTTGGATCGCCAAGAAGCTTTTGCATCATTGCGGCTGGGTCACTGCTGGTTATATCGATCTTGCTCAAACGTTCGGCCAGAGCATTTGGGCTGGGTTTAAATCCACTCACATGTTTTTTAACGGCGTCTGTGATTGTCGCCCGAATATGTTGATTCTGATAAATGGCATGAAAAGTAAGTTCTTGTACAAGCAGCCACATCTGCATATCAGAGATGTTGATACTCCAATCATTGGCGAATTCTTCGCAATTGCGCGCAACAAACAAAAGTTGCTCGTGTGGTTCGCGCGGTAACGGCAAATCGTATTGTCCGAATGCGCGCAACGCGAGTTGCCCAATCATTGAGCCAACTGACATGCCGAGCATCGCGGGGGCCATCATTTTTATGAGGTTTCCCATCATCGCGTTAATCTCGCCAGTGTGATCCGTTTCGCTCAATGACTCCTGGTCATCTACTGGTTGAATAACCGTTTGTTCTGAGATAGAAGTCGCGAATTCTGTGAACAGCGGTTTGTAACTTGCGAGCGTATGGTGGACCCACATTGAACGATTCACGACGTCTATCAGCGGCACATCTCCCGTGCGACTAGTTACTAAACCAGTTACATCACGAACATGCAGATCGGCAACAGCAGCGAACTTTTGAATTGCAATTCTGACGGCCGGGTCGACATTCGGTTCACCAGTTGAGTTCGAAGTTGAATTTACTGCGGTCGTCATTGCAATCTGGCGTGCCATGTCCCAATGGACTGGCGCTTGACTTGACATCGCCTTCA
>CAXNFV010000080.1:0-5359 GCA_964201675.1 Ilumatobacteraceae bacterium
GCACTAAAACCGATTGGCATCTACCATCAAAAGACGAACTCAACCAGATGTGCAAATGGCAACGAGGTAATGAATGGGTGTCTGATGCCACAGTGTGCACAACTGGCACTTTGAATTCTGGTACCGGAGCCAGTGCGATGGGTTTTCAAACTCGCTATTGGAGTTCTAATGAGAACGGCGCTACCTACGCGTGGTACCAACAGGCCGCTCAGAACTCCGATCCCAAGACCGTCACTACGACCTACGTGCGGCCGGTGCGAGCGTTTGGATAACAGCTAGAAGTTTTAGCGTTGTCCCTCAATGTTTGCGATGGGTCAGTTCATCCCAGGATTGAAGATGTTTAGACCTTGTCGGTTTGCCGCACGACACAGATCTGCATCTGCACTGGCAAAGATGTCTGCACCAATTTTGAGCGCTGAAGCGAGATGAACTGCGTCGTATGCACGAAGTTTCTCTGTCTTGGTGACGTCACACGCATCTGCCAAAAGATTCTCGTCGATATTGACGATCGTCAACCGCGCATAGAGATTATCCAAGAGAGAAATAGACAAGTTGTAGGTTGCAATACTGATGCGATCACTTTGACGTGCTCGAACTAAAGCGGCAGTTGACTCAACAACAATTAGTTGACAACTTGCCACATCGCCACCTTCATCCCAGTAGGACTCAACTTCATCGGTGCCGATCTCATTGATAATTAGTTTGATGAACGCCGAAGTGTCAAAGTAGGTAATCATCGGCGCTCATTGATAACGATTTCACTTACCGACCCAGTTGCCCTCAAACGTCCGCGTGGGCGTGGGTTCTTCGGCTTGACCGCAGCACGCACTTCACCAGATGCAATCAATCGCGCCAGACGATTATCGGCCTCGGTAAGCGCGGTCAGCCTGGCGACCGGTTTGCCATGTTCGGTAACAATGATTTGCTTTCCGGCACAGACCTGGTCGATGTAATGGCTCAGTTGATTTTTGAGTTCGCGAATACCGACTTCAATGCTGTGGTCGTTTGTTATCAGGTCCATACCGAAATTGTAGCCACTATTATTCTTTAATGTGGCAACATTTTATAGCGTGGTGCGTGCAATGTCGTAACGACGTAGTAATTAGTAGAGAAGTTTTAGCGTTTTCCCTCGATGTAGGTGACACCAGTTGTTGGGCAACCTGCTTGATGCAACAACTCAACACCACCCTGAGCAGTAATAATTTCATCAACTTTTTCTTTGATCACGAATTTACAAACTTCGGTCGGTCCACCGTCAAACCACGTGCGCACTGGCAAACGAGTTGCGGTGACAACATCTAACACACGGTTGCCAACATAAACACCTTGATTGTCAAGAACATAAAAGGCAATGATCCGATGCTGGGGTTTGTCAAAGTCGACTTGACTGATGCCATCTGCAAACCAATGATTACTTCGGTGCTCTCTAGCAGACAGCGGAGTATACGCTCCGTTGAAACTATGCCCTAGCGCTGCGCACACGAGGCCATACTTCACGAATTTGCGAAATGATATCGATGATTTTTGTAATGCTGCATCGACAATGAACACCGAATACGAAAGAAGAAGTGGCATCGATATAAAAAGAATCTGCCAGATCATTTTGATCGAGTAATACGGTGTGTCTGTCCACGAATATTGATCGGTGCGCATCAGAATTAAAAAAATCAAATAGGTGACGCCAACCAGCGGCAAAAATATCCATTTGTCGTTGCCGTCAAATCGAAGTTTCTTTTTTCGCGCCAACCATGGCAGAAAAATTGACAACAAACTCGTGACCACCGAGAGCCAACCCACAAACATCAGACCTGGTTTGCGTGTTGCGCCTTGCATTGTAAACGGGCGAAAAACTGGTCCGTTCATGCCGTTTGGCCCGTAGAGCAAGGCAACTAGTGCGATCGTCAACAGCGCAATTGCGACAACTTTGATCGACATGTTTCTTTTGCCCGCCGAGCGCAGATCAATACCGAAACGACGCAACAACCAAGCACCGGCTAGCGCAACTGTGACGACAACGAATGGCAATGAAATTAGTTGATAAACAAGACCTAGAGCTGCACCGACGATAACAACCCACAAAAAATATGATGAGAAAATATCTTTGCCTTTGAAAACTGTGCATTTGCGAAATGAAATCGCGAAAATTACTAGAGCAATCCAGGCAGCGCTTAACGAAGTCGAAAAACCATCCCACAAAATTTGTTGCACAATGTTCGGCACCGACATCATCACAAAAACCGCTGTGTTTGCGAAAATGACAGCAAACCAGTTGACGGTTTTTATGAATCTGATCGCAACTACGCCAACGAGTTGCACATAGGCCGCAAATTGAATTAGATCGAACCAGCCGGCGAACATAAGAACCCGAAACAAGTGTGAGCCTGTCGTTTGGCTTGACGCGACTGCTACGTGGGCAACGACATTGTGCATTCCGATTGGGTAGCCAAAAACGGGAAACGCATTTGACAGAACCATCCCGGCGCTGCCGTCGCGCCACCACTCGGTAATGCCAAGAACAAACGACGCGTGGCCACCGTGATCACCGCCATAGGTATAACCCGCAACCAATCTGACTGGCTCACTCAATAGTTGAAATGAAGCGACGACGATAACTGAGATCGGTATTGCCGAGATCAACAAAGCCTTCGCAGCCGAAATTATTTTCGGTTCAGGCACAGCCAGTTCAGGCACAGTTAGTTCAGGCACGGCCAGTTCGCGGCGCAGCACTGCCCATGCGCCAGATACGGCCAGCATGCACAAGAGCGAAACTTGCCCCCAGCGAGTTGAAATACCCGATGCGCCGAATTTAGAGGCAACAACAAAACTGCCAAATAAAAACAACAACGAGAGCATCAACCCAACTGGCCACAACAAAAACCGGTAGACACCTGTAAAAATCGCGCTACTAAACAGAACGCAGCAGATTAAAAGTGTGACCCAAGAAAAACCAGTCAGCACCGCAACGACACCGATCGCAATTAACGCTAGGTGTGCTACTCGTTCTGTTCTATTAGCCATCACGATAGACATAAAAATACAATACTCGTGATAATCGCAACACTCGTTGCAATAGTTTCTGTTGTTTCACATTTCGTTGATATACGCACCAAGACATAAACAAGACATAAAGTAGTGCAATGATTTCAAGTGCAGATTCTCTGGCTACGCGGGCTGGTCTTGAAGTGCTTAAAAACGGCGGCAATGCCGTTGATGCTGCAATCGCGACGAGTGCGACTATGGCTGTTGTTGCACCACATCTTTGTGGGATGGGAGGCGACTTGTTCGCCCTCGTTCATATCAACGGTGAAGTGCATTCTCTAAATGCTGCGGGTCGTGCCGGTTCAGGGGTAAACGCAAACCAATTGCGTGCCGACGGGTTCACCAAGATGCCGATGCTAAATAATTTTAATTCAGTCACCGTTCCGGGTTGTGTGGCCGGTTGGGTCGCACTGCACGAAAGATTTGGCACGCTCGCCCTCGGCGAAATATTTGCAACAGCAATTTCACTTGCTGAAAATGGTTTCAGAGCATCGTCACCACTACAAAGTTCGTTGCAGCGCCTTGATCAATCGATCAAACCGAACTTTGCCGAACTTCTCATACAAGCAACCGCGACCGACTCGATTATCAAACGACCCGGGGTCGCACGAACACTGAAAGCAATTGCCGTAGATGGTAAAAAAGCGTTTTATTCCGGAGAGTTTGCGGCAGGTCTAGTCGCTATGGGTGGCGGAATCTACACGGTTGACGATTTAACAAATGCGACAGCAACTTGGGATCAACCCCTCTTCGTTGACGTCTATGGCCATCGCGTTTGGTCGACTGCCGCCCCATCGCAAGGATATTTATTTCTCGCAGCGCTGGCGATCAGTGAGCAATTTGATCTACCCGACGACCCAAATGACCCACAGTGGGCTCACCTTTTAATTGAAGCATCAACCGCCGTCGGGCACGACAGACCAAACATTTTGCATGACCGCGCAGATCTGAATGCAATTTTGCCTGAACTGATTTCACGAAAATCGCTGGTTGATCAACAGTCCGCATCACAGCGATCAAATCCGGGCGCGAATGGCGACACTACATATATGGGTGTAGTCGACAACAACGCAATGGGTGTTTCGCTGATTAACTCAAACGCCTCAGGATTCGGTTCGGGTCTCGTCGAACTTAGTACAGGCATCAATTTGCACAATCGCGGTTTAGGTTTTTCATTGATCAAGGGTCACCAGTCAGAGCTGACCGCGGGTCGGCAACCACCACACACGCTTTGTCCATCACTAATAACCCGCGCTGACGGTTCATTGTTTGCAGTATTAGGCACGATGGGTGGTGATGCTCAACCACAGATTATTTTGCAGATCATCACTCGGCTGTTACGCGAGAAAAAACCAAGTAACCCTAAAGAATTAGTTGATGCTGGTCGATGGGTTCTACGTGGGCCAGCAACTGGTTTTGACACTTGGACAAATGAGACACCAACAGTTCAAATTGAAGGGCACGCGCCCGACAATTGGATGACAGATTTGGCTACGCGAGGACACAAAGTCGAAAGACGCCCACGACTCGACTCTGGATTCGGCCATGCAAATATGATCGTCATCAACGAAAACGGAGATCGTGCTGGCGGTGCTGACAGTCGCAGCATTGTCGGAAGTTGTGAGGACATAGCTCGACACCGCTAGCCCCGCACAGTTTTTGCAAACCTCTTGCTCTTGCCGACTTGCCCTGCAAATTCGGTGAAGATTTCTGCAAATGGCCACGATTTTCGCCAAATCAGACCAATCGTGCGACTTGGAGACAGTCCTGCGAAACGACGTGTGACGATGCCCCGACCCGAGCCCGCCTCTACTTTTTCTGCGCACTCGGGCAACAATGTGACGCCCATTCCTGCTGCGACCATTTGCGCCAAAGTAGCCATGCTGGTCGCCTGTATTTCGCTTGGCTCGCTGAACGCAAGTTGACACACTTGCGCGACTTGATCGCGAAGACAATGCCCTTCTTCGAGAAGAATTACCCGTTCACCGCGTAACTTTTCTAACTTGATTGGAGACTTCGTTCGTGCCAATTCGTGGTTTGACGGCATTGCGAGCAGAAATTTATCTTCAGCAATCGGCGCAGCGAGAAACTCATCAGAAAAAACCGGCAATGCCAAGAGACCTAAATCAATTTCACCACGACGAAGTGAATCAAACATGTCGTTTGTTTTAAGTTCGAATATTCGCAACTCGGCATCTGGGTGCGTTGTCTTGAAAGCACGAACAATGTCGGGCAATATATATGGCGCAAGTGTTGGGATCACGCCAAGACCGATCTCGCCGCGCAAACGCTTTCCGTTATGTTTAGTTGCTTCGACGAG
>CAXNFV010000081.1:0-5340 GCA_964201675.1 Ilumatobacteraceae bacterium
CTACGACTAATAACAGATATTTATTTTGATAGGCCCAAGTCTCACCAATATGCGCTTCGGATTCTTCGACAACTGGCGCAAGCCATCGTTCGAGAAAATTAAACTTTTTGCCGAAAGGCAATTGCATCGCACCACCAACTACAGATAAACCCGCCAACACAACAAGTGGTGTCAACATCACCCAACTGCTCTCGTGGGGTGTTAAGTCGCCGTGCGAGCCGTGTTCGGCACTGTGGTCATTCCATTTTGCTTTGCCGAAGAACACCATGATTACTTGTCGTGTCATGTAGAACGCGGTTAAAAGTGCCGTTATTAAACCCACAACATATAGACCACGATTATTTGCGTAAACATAAAGCAAAATTTCATCTTTCGACCAGAAACCGGCAAACGGCGGCACTCCTGCAATCGCTAGCCAGCCGATGATGAAGGTGAACGCAGTAACTGGCATGACTTTGCGTAGCGCGCCCATGCGCCGCATGTCTTGCTCATGATGCATGCCATGAATTACCGAACCTGAACCAAGGAATAACAACGCCTTGAAAAATGCGTGGGTCACCATATGAAAAATTGCGGCTACATACGCACCAGAACCCACTGCTAAAAACATGTAGCCCAACTGTGAAACGGTGCTGTAGGCGAGAACTTTTTTAATGTCATTTTGTGCAACAGCAACCGTCGCTGCAAAGAGCGCAGTGGCGGCGCCGACTACGGCAATCACCGTTGGCACCCACTCATATGACGCGTGCAAAACAGGGCTCATGCGAGTCATTAAAAACACACCCGAGGTCACCATCGTTGCGGCATGAATCAGCGCCGAAACTGGAGTCGGGCCTTCCATCGCATCTGGTAACCAAAGATAAAGCGGAAGTTGCGCGCTCTTGCCGCAAGCACCGACGAAAAGTAGGAGACCAATTGCTGTTGCTGTAACCGCAGCCAGTTCACCACTATGAGCAGAGTCGTTGATTGCGTTATATGAGAGTGTGCCAAGACTGTTGAATGCCAAAAACATCGCAGCCATCACACCAAAGTCGCCAATGCGATTAGTGACGAAAGCTTTTTTGCCGGCAACTGCAGCACTGTCGCGTGTATGCCAAAATGAAATCAAGAAGTAGCTGCAAGCGCCGACCCCTTCCCAACCTAAAAATGTGACGAGTAGGTTTTCGCCAAGAACAAGCAGCAACATGCTGAAAACAAAAAGATTTAAATACAAAAAGAATTTCGAGAATTTGGTATCGCCGTGCATGTAGCCAATCGCGTAGAGATGAATCAAAGTTGAAATGCCGGTGACAAATAACGCCATGACGATGCTGAGCGGGTCGGCAAGTACAGCGAGGTCAACTTGTAGCGAGCCGACTCGGATCCACGAGAACATCGTTGCAACATGACTACGTTCTTCGGCAGGACGCCCTAACATCTCAAAATAAGCCAGCACCGTCACTAGAAACGACGAGGCTGTTGCAATTGTGGCGACCCAACCTGCGCGCGGGTCGCCAAGTTTGCGACCCAAAATTAAATTAATTAAAGCCCCGACAAGAGGCAGTACCGGTATCAGCCAAATCAAGTCGAGCATGACTAGCCCTTCAGCTCGGCAAGGTCGTCGGCGGTAACCGAACTTCGATTGCGCATGATCGCCACAATGATGCCTAGGCCTACGACTACTTCAGCGGCGGCAACGACCATTACGAAAAATACGATCGTTTGACCATTGATGTCGTTTAGTTGTCGAGCCAAAGTGACGAAACTGAGATTCACTGCGTTGAGCATCAACTCGATGCACATGAACATCACCAGCGGGTTACGACGAACTAGAACCCCAAATGTTCCAATGCCAAAAAGCACTGCGCTCAGCACGAGATACCAAGATGCAGTTGGCGCGAGAGATAGTGCAATCATTTTGGATTCTCGGTCACTGAATTTTTGGTTCGTCGCGCAAGAAGAACCGTACCGACAACTGCCACAACTAAAAGCACCGAAGTTACTTCGAATGCGACAACATATTGAGAGAAAATAGATTGTGCGAGTTGCTTTGTGTTTGCGTCAGAGTCATTGAGTAAATCCGGGATATTCAGTCCTTCGCCACGTTCATTTAATACCCCGCTGCCTGTGGCAAAAGCGGCAACGAGAACCCCAATTAAGCCCAGACTGACGATCACTGCAAGCGGGCGCTGCGTTGTTAGCGGTTCAGTTCGAAGATTTTCTACTCTGTCAACACCCAACAACATGATCACGAATAAGAACAGCACAACAATCGCGCCAGCGTAAACGATTACTTGTACAGCGGCAAGAAAGTGTGCCTGTTGAATCACAAATAAAACTGCCACACCAAAAAGTGTTAGCACCAAACTTAACGCAGCATGTACCGGGTGTTTTCGGATGATTACTCCGACTGCGCCAACTACAACCATCAACGCGGCACAGCTAAAAACAAAGAGTTCCATTTACTCGCTCTTATCTTCCGCAGGTCGAATGCCATAACCAAGTTCGCCGCTCCAAGACACGACTCCGGTAAAGTTCGCATCACCTGATGCCGCAGTTGCTCGCATCCATCCTGAGGTGTTTTGATCTTCGCCTTCGCGCCAATCTTCCCAGGCGAGTTGCTGAGGTTTTCCGGAGTTGTCGACAAGAAGTTCGCTCTTTGTGTAAATGGCATCTTGACGATTTGTGAATGAGAACTCAAAAAGTTTTGTTTCGGTAATCGCTTCAGTTGGGCAGGCTTCGACACACAAGTCACAGTGAATGCAACGCAGGTAATTGATCTCATAAATCCAGCCGAAGCGCTCTCCGGGTGAAGTCGGTTTCATTGGGTCATTATCGGCACCTCGAACGTGTATGCACTTGGCCGGGCAAACTGCGGCACACAGTTCACAGCCGATACATTTCTCCATGCCGTCTTCATATTTATTGAGAACATGACGACCGTGCAGACGCTCGGGCTTCTCAAGTTTTTCGTCCATCTTGATTGCGCGTTTTTTGTTTCGCTGAAATACTCGACCACCGGAGTATTGCGTTGTAACACGATTCTTTTCTCCGCGTTGACGAAGCGTGACTATAAATCCGCCGAGGTATCCCATTAGAACATTGGTCCTTGTGTCTCGCGTTGCCGCGTGCTTTGTGTAAATGCTGCTTGCAAAAGTAGATATCCACCAACCAATACGACGACCGAGATAGACGTAACCAAAATAATATTCCAATCGTTTTGCCGAGCCATGCGTTGTGATGCCAGCAACATGAACCAGCCAAGTCCACCAGGGATAAGCACTTTCCAGCCGAGATCCATCAATTGGTCATAACGCAATCGCGGAAGAGTCGCACGGAACCAAATATAGATATAAAGGAATACGAGTACTTTGGCCAGCAGCCAAAGCGTTCCCTCGAGGGCATTTGGAATCAATGGGATGTCGAATACAAAGTTTCCGAACGCGATTGGCTGCGGACCGCCGAAGAATAAAGTGACGATAAGCGCCGACATCGTGACCGTGTTCATAAATTCGGCGAGATAAAACAGTGCAAATCGAATCGACGAGTACTCAGTATTGAAGCCGCCGACGAGTTCTTGCTCGGCTTCAACCAAGTCAAATGGTGGCCGGTTTAGTTCTGCCGTCGCAGCGATGAGAAAAATAACAAACGGGACGATGCCTGTTGAAATTACATTCCACTGAGTGATTTTGTCCTGCCCCGCAACGATGCCACTTGTCGACAGTGTGCCTGAGAGCAACAGCACGCACGCCAAAGACAAACCCAGTGCCGCTTCGTAACTCACCATTTGCGCCGATGCTCGAACAGAACCAATAAGTGGATATTTAGATCCACTTGACCAACCTGCGAGCATGATGCCGTAAACGGCAATCGACGAAATCGCGAGGGCGAATAGAACTCCAATTGGTGGGTCGGCGAGTTGAACTTTTGTTACCTGACCAAACCAAGTGACTTCACCACCATTGCCATTGCGAAAGTCGCCACCCAGAGGGATGATCGCAAACGCCAAAAACGCAGGGACAAAAGACAAAAACGGTGCGAGTGCGAAGACAAAACGGTCTGACCGATTTGGTATCAAATCTTCTTTAAAAAATAACTTGATGCCATCTGCCAGAGTTTGCATGATGCCGAACGGACCTGTTTTGTTTGGGCCAATACGATTTTGCATTCCGGCAATCGCCTTACGCTCAAACCACACCATCAGCATTGTTGAGAGCAACCCAACCACAAATACAACTACAACTTTTAGCAAAACGATCAGCAACGGCGCCCAAAGAATCTCGTCTAATAACAGAGTGTCCAAGGCGATCACTTGATTTGCTCGATTCGAACATCGATTACGTCTGCCGTGATATTCAATAACGGACGAATATCTACATTTGTGTGGTTGTATGGCAACCAAGCAGTACCGCGATTGATTCCATTGTGTGCCCTGACTGGTAAAACAATGTTTATTTCGTCAACACCGACTCGAATATTCGTGCCATCTACGACACCGATGCGCGCAAGATCTAGTGGATGGACATAAATTGTCGACTCGGTAATGATCCCAACAAGCGAATTGCTGGTGATAGTTGACTGAGCGGTGTCGTACATGGTGCGCGACACAATCAATCGATAGCTATATGAATTTCGATCTACCAAAACTTTGGACCCACGAGAGATGGTCGCTGATGCTTCATGAACCATCAGCACGCCGTCACTTTGAATCGCCGATTTATCGCCGCAAGAAGAAAACCCTGGGACTGCCGAAATCATTTTCTGGTGAAGCTCATCAAGGCTCGACACTCCAAGATCTATCCCCAGGCTCATCCCAAGTTCGGTGGCGATCATCCAATCTGGACGCGATGTGCCCCGTGGGGTGATCTGTTGGGTGACATTACTGACGCGACCTTCAAGGTTGGTAGTTGTGCCATTTTTTTCGGCGAATGCCGCCGCCGGGAAAACAACATCTGCATTTTCGTTTGCACTTGTTACGAAAGTATCAACGCTAATGACACTTTTTATCTGCGATAGTGCTTGCTTGACAAGTATCGAATCAGCGACATCGGCAAGCGGATTTGCGCCTAGCAAAATGAGGCAATTAATTTTGCCGGCTGCAGCCTTCGTCAAAATATCGATTGCATCACCAGAGTTTTGCTGTGGGGTAAGACCTACAGCCACCGCGCCACGAACATTGCCGCGACGTAAAACGGGGAGAATTCTTGCATTCGGAATTGCATGCAACACTTCGCCCAGTGCATGCAAAGTGAACGCTTCGTTCTCGGCCAAATTTGCACGACCCAACACGACGACGACTTCACCACGCGCAATTTGCTCTCTCATCTCTTGAGTTTCTAAGGTCTCGCGCACAACTTGAGC
>CAXNFV010000082.1:0-5339 GCA_964201675.1 Ilumatobacteraceae bacterium
TCAATTGCACATAAAACCGAACGCGGACTTGTGCGACTTGGTCTCGATAGCACCGAGACAACGGCACTAGCCGCGCGCGAGCTTCTTGCAAAAGCAACTTCAGATGATGGTGAAGTATCACTGTTAATCGCAAAAATGGAGTCTGGCAAGCGAGAACTGATCGCTGGCATCATGCGTGATCCACAATTTGGCCTATTCGTCATGCTCGGGTTGGGTGGTATCTACACCGAAGTGCTTGCCGATGTCGCGTTTGCTCCAGTGCCGCTTTCTAAACAGGGTGCTCTTGCGTTGCAAGATCGATTGCAACAGAGAAAAATACTTGACGGGTTTCGTGGTGAATCAGCGGTTTCAAGAGAGCAGTTAGCAAATCTTCTCGTTGGGCTTTCAGATGCCGCCGAGAGCGACCCGAGTATCTCGTCGATTGACATCAACCCAATCTTGATAAGAAGTGATGGCTCAATCGTTGCAGTCGACGCTCTCGTTGTTAAAGATGCGCTAACACCGTCAAAAGACTTGCAGCCATCAAATACAACTGGTCGATTTTTTGAATCGCTGTTCAATCCAAGGGGCGTTGTCGTCGTGGGTGCTTCGACCCACCCGGGAAAGTTCGGCTTTGTCTCACTACACAATCTCATTTCGTGCGGATACGAAGGTCAGATATTTGCGACGCATCTTGAACTCGCCAATGTGCTCGGTGTGCAATCTGTGGCAACGATTGATGATCTGCCAGAAAATCAGATCGATTTGGCTTTCGTCTGTACGCCGGCATCAACAAATATTTCGATCCTTGAGGCTTGCAATCGAAAAAACATTCGCTCGGTTTACATTACTTCTGCTGGTTACGGCGAAGCCGGCGAGTCTGGTGCTCAAGCCCAGCAATTACTCAAAAAACGAGCACAAGAACTTGACATTTTATTGATCGGACCAAACGGGCAAGGACTTGTCAGCACACCGGTAAATCTTTGTGCACAAATTGTCGGACCGTATCCACCCAAAGGCGCAATTTCAGTGGCGAGCCAAAGCGGAAATTTCGTTTCAAGTTTCATGAACTACGCGCGATTTACAAATGTAGGTATTGCTCGGGCGATTTCGGCAGGCAATGCCGCTTGTACGGGTGTGCCTGAAGTTCTGGATTTTTATGCCACTGACGACTCAACAGCAGTTGCGCTTGTCTACCTCGAAGGTATACAAGATGGTAAAAAACTTGCAGCAAGCATGAAGGCAATTAGTTCGGTAAAACCACTCGTAGTTGTCAAAGGTGGATCAACATCAAGCGGTGCGCTTGCGGCTGCAAGTCACACCGGCGCACTAGCCAGCAACGATCGAGTGTTTGATGGTGTTTGTTTTGCTAATGGCGTTACACGAGTTGCCAGCGCAGAAGAAGCGTTCGATGTTGCTGCGACATTCGCAACTCAGCCGTTACCAAAAGGACCCAATGTTGTTGTGCTAACGACTGTTGGTGGTTGGGGAGTCGTGACCTCTGACGTTATTTCAAACGACAATGTGTTGAACTTGATTGAACTTCCAACTGATCTGAGCGATGCAATATCGGCATTATTACCAGATCGTTGGAGTCACAATAATCCTGTCGATTGCGCAGGAGGCGAAACTCGCGACACGATTCCTGAAGTGATGCGCCTAATCGCCGTACACCCAATTGTCGATTCAATAATTTTTCTTGG
Organism: Ilumatobacteraceae bacterium; assembly: GCA_964201675.1. Lineage (GTDB taxonomy): Bacteria > Actinomycetota > Acidimicrobiia > Acidimicrobiales > Ilumatobacteraceae > BACL27. Next base: position 1,683 of record CAXNFV010000082.1, read on the forward strand.
ACTTGGCATTCAGTCCAATCAAGCACGACTTATGACCGAAGGACGCTTTTATCCTGATCACGGACTCGAACGAATCGTAAGTTATCACCAGCGTCAAGATGAGAGATTTGCCCAAATTGCTGCCGAGCTTTCGAAAGAAACTGGCAAACCGATTTTCGTGGCAACAGAATTAGGAGTCGCTGATATCGACAACCCTGGAGTGAAGGCCGTTCAAGAGTCGGGGAGACTTTGCTATGCAAACGGACAGCGCGCAGCCAAAGCACTCGCACTTTCATATCGATACGCAAAGTGGCGTGGAGTCGCAAGGTGAAGTTTCGCAATCAAAGACAACGATTTATTGAATATTGCGAGCGGACGCAAATTAACACCCTGATCGGTGTGTTGCTTTTTGTTACTTTGCTGGGCTGTGTGCCTTTGGTATCAGTGATGGAAGTTGCCCGAAGCAAAGAATCCAAAACTGGATCTCTTGCACTTTCCCCCAAACTTCCGCCGCCGCCGATCACGCCGATAATTTCTGCAAGACGAATTCCTCAAGCGTTAGTTGACTCAACACTCAAAGTTCGAGTTGCTTCAAAATTGCAACAACTGACCACCACTTTGCCTGCCGAATCTTGCCTGACTGTACGAACGGACAATCGGGAAATTTTCTCTTTGCGTTCAGACCTCTCTTTGATACCAGGCAGCAACATGAAACTTCTTACCGCTGCCGTTGCGCTAGATGTCCTAAAACCAGATTCGGTTTTTTCGACAAAATTACTCGGCGTTGTTGAAGGTTCTGTAGTCCGAGGCGATATCTGGCTTGTTGGTTCTGGTGATCCTTTACTTTCAACACGTGCATATCCGCAGACCGAAAGGTTTCCGACGTTGACACCGACTTATATTGAAGACCTCGTCGAAGCGCTTGTAGCCGCTGGGATCAAAAGTATTTCAGGAAGTGTCGTCGGAGATGAGTCTCTTTATGATGCTGAGCGGTATTCGCCGAATTGGGGCGACGGAATTCGCGGCACCGAGGCGGGCCCTTTAGGTGCTCTGATGATTAATGATGCGAATACAACTGAATCGCCTGTCAAGTTGGCGAACCCGGCTTTTTCTGCGGCAAAAGAGTTCACCCGTCTGCTCAAAGAATCTGGAATCTTTGTTAAAGGCTCGCCCGATATTGGCACTGCCCCCGCAAGCACTCCACAAATTGTGAAAATTGATTCGGCACCTCTTCGTGACGTCGTCGCCGAAATGTTGACGAATAGCGACAACAACACTGCCGAACTCTTGCTAAAAGAAATCGGCAGAGTTTCCAAAAATTCTGCGACGCGGATCGCAGGGTTAGAGGTCATCGCTAACAAGATCGTTGAATGGCAACTACCGTCTTCTGGCGTTGCGCTTGGTGATGGATCAGGACTAGATCGTTCAACCCGCTTGACCTGCGGTTTATTGACTGCGCTTTTGCAACGTGCAGGGCCCGACAGCGATCTGGTCAAAGGCATGTCGCTTGCAGGATCTCTCGGCACACTGCGCGAAAATTTTGTGACTGGACCGGCGTTCAATGTGCTGCGAGGCAAAACTGGCACACTCACAGGGGTCAAGGCGCTTTCTGGAGTGTTTCCATTTAGCAATGATCGCGCCACCATTTTTACTTTGCTTCTAAATGGCACAGGCACATCAACCACAGAGATTTATATCCCAATTTGGAACTCTTTGGTGTCATCGTTGGCATCGGGGGGCGACACAATAGATCTCGAAAAGGTCGCACCTCTTAAATAGGGGGACTCGTAGAATGTCCGTGTGCCCGATAACAAATCTGAAGAGAAGGTCAAAGTCTCTGAGTTATACGACCTCGTCATCAAATACGCCAAGCAAGAGGCAATAGACCCGATCAGAGGCGCTGGTCGGTGGATTGGGTTCGGATTATTCGCCGCAGTATTGATCAGCATTGGCATTGTGATTGGATCACTTGGAGTTTTACGACTTGTACAAACAACCCCATTGGGTGCATCAAATAGCTGGTCATGGCTCTGCTATTTGATAACCGTCTTAATTTGTTTACTCGTCGGATTCATTGCGAGCTCGCGAATCAAACGCGGAACTCTAGAAAAATAGTTTATGACACAACTAGATCAACGCGTAACACGGGACGAATTAGAAAACCAATTGTTGCTGTTTCAAGAAGATATTCAGTCCAAAGTGGCAGACAAATCAGAACAGATTCGACTAGTCAAAATTGCACTTGCAGTAGTGGCGCTACTGACTGCCTATATCTTTGGGCGTCGCAGTGGCAAAAAGAATCGCAGCATCATTGAAATATTTAGCGACAAGTAAATCAATAACCCATGCTTCAAAAACTCATCGCTCGGTCCGCCAAATTAAGTTTTTGGTTCGGCGTGTACCGATTTGTTCGAAAGCACCTGAAACCGACCAGTCAGAAGGCTGTTCGACGCAAGGTGCGTAAAGGTGATTCAATGACAATCAAATCGCGTTCGGTTCGTTGACACGAATGCCATTTATCTATTCATCAATAGAACTCGCTCATGTTTAGTTACGGTGAGAAAGTTTTGCTTCTAGATGTAAAGAAGCGTCGCTATTTATTTACGTTGAAAGAGGGCGGCGAGTTTCATACACATGCGGGTTTTCTCGCGCACAGTTTGATACTCGACATGCACGAAGGCGCCAGTGTGCAGTCAACCAAGGGGGCGTATTACATCGTTTTGCGCCCGACGCTCGAAGATTTTGTTGTGCAAATGCCTCGCGGTGCACAAGTGATTTACCCGAAAGATCTCGCACCTATTTGTATGATGGCCGACATCACACCAGGCGTAAAGGTGTTTGAGTCTGGTCTCGGATCGGGGGCGTTGTCAATGACGATGCTTCGATACGGCGCGATCATCACTGGTTACGAGTTGCGCGAAGATTTCGCTAATCGTGCAAAAACGAATATCCGTGAATTTCTCGGAGAGTCAGCGCTTGATCGATATACGGTTTCAATTCGCGATGCTTATCTCGGTATCGAAGAAACTGATTTTGACCGAATGGTTTTAGATTTGCCTGAACCGTGGCAGGTCATCGAACACGCCAATAAAGTGCTGCGAAAAGGTGCTTTGGTCGTTTCTTATTCGCCGAGCATCACACAGGCTGTGCGAACCCAAGAAGCGATGGGCGATGGGTGGCTTGATCGCAGAACTCTCGAGGTATTGCACAGAACTTGGCATATCGAAGGCACATCTGTGCGCCCTGATCACAGAATGGTTGCGCACACCGGATTTCTAACTAGCGCAAGATTTATCGGCGCTTAAAACTAACAAACCGTAATTACGGCTCGATGAAGATGCATTCTCCCGGGCACTCTTCGGCTGACTCAACTACTGCATCAAGCATCGAGTCGGGAAAATTCGCAACTCCCGCAGCTCCTTGCTCATTGCCTTTCGCAGTTGCAAATACTTTTGCGCCTTCACGGACATAAGCCAAACCGTCATCGAGCAAAGTAAAAACGTCAGGAGCGATTTCTTCACAAAGACCATCGCCTGTGCAGAGATCCTGATCAATCCATACTTTCATTTGACGCTCCCTCGTTTAAGGCTGTTACCGCAACGAGATTATGATACACGGCAAATTCATAGTCTTGGCGGTTTGCATGTTCCACGATTTTTGGATTCTGCCGATTGACCT
>CAXNFV010000083.1:0-5329 GCA_964201675.1 Ilumatobacteraceae bacterium
ACGACTAAATCTGCCGACGCATCTCGTGCTATCGGGTGTGAAACCAAAACGACTTGAAGGAAATCAGATGATCTCTAGTATGTTCGGCGCACAACTTCATCACACTGGCTTTGAGGCGAATGATTGGGCAAATCTAGAAACTGCGCGCAACACATTGACAAAAGAATTAATCAGCGATGGTCAGCGCCCGCACTCAATCCCAATTGGTGGCAGCACAGCAGTCGGTGCAATCGGATACGCAAATGCTTTTGACGAAATTATTTCACAATGTGAATCACAAAATTTTGTTGCCGACACGATCGTGTTTACTACTTCGAGCGGCGGCACACACGCTGGGCTTATTGCGGGATTAATTCGTGCCCGTGCGAATAATCCGCAAAAAGTTTTACCGAAAGTTATCGGCATCGGCGTAGCCAAAGGAGTTGCACTTAGTGCCATTCGTGTTGCCGAATTGGCAAATCAAACTCTGACCTTGCTTGACGAGCCAACTCGAGCGAAAACTGAAGATGTGATTATTGACGCCAATTACATGGGTAGTGATTATGCAATGCCAACACAGGCGGCAGCCGAAGCAACAATTTGGGCGGCTCATCGCGGTGCGTGGGTGCTCGACCCTGTTTACAGTGCCAAAGGTTTTTCGGGATTGCTCGGGCGCGATGCCAAAGGTGAATTTGCTAGAGATTCAAATATTGTTTTTATTCACACTGGTGGACTGCCGTCGCTGTTCGTGACGCACTAGTTTTGTTTTAACAACTTATGGTGATACAAAGATTTGACGAACATTTAAAGGCTCCCTGGCCCAATGGTCGTGGCACGAGTTATGAAATCGCCAGTCAAACGCCGGGAGTTTCTGGCTGGGCATGGCGGGTTGCGATTGCACCAGTCGTCGAGGATTGTGATTTTTCGCATTTTGAAAATGTGCACCGACAGTTGCTAATTATTTCGGGTGGTGAAATGATTTTAAATGTCGGTGGCGAAACAGTCATTTGCAAACCTGGCGAAGTTGCCGAATTCGCGGGCGATGTTGCAACAACAGCAAAACTCGTCCACGGACCAATTGTTGATCTCAATTTAATGACAGTGCGAGGTAAGGCCTCTGGAGTGATGACACATTGCACTCGTCCTGGTTTGCTGCCGAAAGCCGAGATGCTCGTCGCCGTATCTGAAACTGCACGGATCTCGGTAGATGGTGAAGATCTTTCGTTGCAACATCATGATGCGTTACTCAATGCCAGCGACAATCAAATCACACTCATCTCAGGCACCGTCGCCCACATCACCCTCGCCTAAATCAATCTCGCCTCACTTAAACTCTAAATTGTGAAGGTGCGTGTGAAATCGGCGAGAATATAGGTCATGAGCGGTCCGAGAGTTGTGAGGTCACCGCGCGGCACGCAACTGCACTGCGCAAATTGGCAAATTGAAGCGCCGTACAGGATGTTGCAAAATAATTTAGACCCAGAGGTCGCCGAGCGACCAGACGACCTCGTTGTATATGGCGGCACTGGTCGAGCCGCACGAAGTTGGGATGCGTTCGACGCGATGATGCGCACAATGCAAACACTGAAACCAGACGAAACAATGCTCGTGCAATCTGGCAAGCCTGTCGGCGTGTTTCGCACACACGAATGGGCGCCGCGCGTTTTGTTGGCAAATTCAAATCTTGTTGGCGACTGGGCAACTTGGGATGAGTTCAGACGGCTCGAAAATCTAGGTCTCACGATGTACGGTCAAATGACTGCCGGTTCATGGATCTACATCGGCACGCAAGGCATCTTGCAAGGAACATACGAATGTTTCGCCGAAATCGCCCGCAGAAAATTTAAAGGCACGCTCGCGGGCACGATCACACTCACTGCCGGTCTTGGCGGAATGGGTGGCGCACAACCACTCGCAATAACAATGAACGACGGTGTCGCGCTGTGCATCGATGTTGATCCAACGCGTGTACAACGCCGAGTTGAAACTCGCTACCTCGACGAAGTTGCAGACTCGCTTGAAGATGCCGTTGCCCGTTGCGAAGCCGCTAAAAAGGCACGCAAGAAACTTTCAGTTGGAGTAGTCGGTAATGCGGCTGATATGTTTCCAAAACTTTTAGCGCAAGGTTTCATCGCTGACATAGTCACAGACCAAACAAGCGCGCACGACCCGATGAGTTATCTGCCGAACGATCTAACTGTTGAAGCGGCAGAAAAACTGCGTACGACTAACCCCGAGCATTACATCGATCGATCGCGTGCTGCGATGGCCGCGCATTGTGCGGCAATGGTCGGTTTTCTAGACGCTGGTTCAGAGGTTTTTGACTACGGCAATTCTTTGCGACGTGAAGCGCAACTTGGTGGCTATGACCGCGCATTTGATTATCCAGGTTTCTTGCCCGCATATATTCGTCCATTATTTTGTGAAGGCAAAGGTCCGTTTCGATGGGTTGCTCTCTCGGGTGACCCACGAGATATTGCAGCGACAGATCGTGCCGTGCTCGAAGAATTTCCGCAAGACGAAGCACTTGCAAAATGGATGCGACTAGCCAGCGAGCAAGTTGCGTTTCAAGGTTTGCCCGCACGAATTTGTTGGCTTGGTTATGGTGAGCGCCATCGCCTTGGTCTGCGCTTCAACGAAATGGTAAAGCGGGGTGAACTAAGTGCGCCAATAGTGATTGGTCGTGATCACTTAGATTCAGGTTCGGTTGCTTCTCCATATCGTGAAACTGAAGCGATGATCGACGGCTCAGATGCGATCGCCGACTGGCCATTGCTTAACGCTCTCGTCAATACTGCCAGTGGTGCAACTTGGGTCAGCATTCATCACGGTGGTGGCGTCGGGATTGGCCGAAGCATTCACGCTGGGATGGTTTGTGTTGCCGATGGCACAGATCTCGCGACTGAAAAACTTTCACGCGTGTTAATGAGTGACCCTGGAATGGGTGTTATTCGCCATGCCGATGCTGGTTATGACTTGGCGGTCGAAGTTGCAGATAAACGGGGTGTGCGATTGCCAATGCGCGAAAAATGAGTTCGGTCCATGCACAGTATGCGTGGCTCGGTGGTGAGTCTTGCTCGGAAAGTGTTCGCATCTCATTTTCTGCTGGATTAATTTCGAACATTGAATCAAATATTGCACCGAGCGCCAACGACTCGCGCATTGCGGGTGTCGTGATGCCAGGTTTCGTAAATGCACACAGCCACGCATTTCATCGCGCACTGCGCGGACGAACTCATTCTGGTCTCGGAGATTTCTGGGCGTGGCGAACGTTGATGTATCAAGTTGCGAACCGACTAACACCTGAAAATTATTTAGCACTTGCCACCGCCGTGTTCAGCGAAATGGCACTGGCTGGCATTACTCATGTCGGCGAGTTTCACTATGTGCACCATCAACCAAACGGCAAACAATACAACGACCCGAACGAAATGGGCAAAGCAATTATTGAAGCGGCAAAACTTGCCGGAATTCGTTTGACTTTGCTTGATGTCGCATATTTGCACGGCGGACTCAACGGCGAAAAACTCAGCGATGAGCAACAACGGTTTTGCGATCTGTCCATCGAACAATGGCTTGAGCGTGTTGAGGATCTCGGCACTGGTGACACGATGCATACAATCGGTCTTGCACCACACAGTGTTCGTGCCGTGCACGAATCAGAACTCGCGCAAATCGCCAAATACCGGAACAACCGCGTTGTCCATATCCATGTGTCAGAACAACCTGCCGAAAATAGTGCCTGCATCAATGCGACTGGCCGTACCCCAACACAGATTTTGAATGACGCACAATTACTTGGCTCGTTTACGACCGCAGTTCATGCAACACATTTAACTGCTGAAGATATTTCGCATCTGGGCAGATCTAAAGCCACTGCATGTTTTTGCCCCACCACAGAACGCGATCTTGCCGACGGCATCGGATCTTCTGACAAATTAGTCGGGGCTGGCTCACCACTCGCGCTTGGTACCGACTCACATACCGTGATCGACATGTTCGAAGAAGCTCGGGCGGTTGAAATGCATCAACGGTTAATCACGAACAAGCGGGGCGTTCACCGAAGCAGCGAATTGTTGAAAGCAGCAACTACCAACGGCGCGAATTCACTTGGGTGCAACACCCACGGATTAATCGTCGGTGCCGCCGCAGACTTCATCGCAGTCTCAACCGACTCAGTTCGACTTGCATCATTTGATGCCAAAAATGGCGGAGCGCATTTGGTGCACAGCGCAACTAGCGCCGATGTGCGCGATGTTTGGGTTTCCGGAGAGCAGATCGTTGCTAATCACAGTCACCGACGACATCCAAATGTTACACAAGCACTACGCACCGCAATTGATGCACTGCTGTAATTACACTTAATCACTATGACTATTCTTCCAATCGCCACAATCGGTCACCCAGAGTTGCGTATTCGCGCAGCCGAAGTAAACCCGAGCGAAATAAAATCATCCGAAATTCAAACTTTTATTGACGACTTGGTTGAAACAATGCGCCACGCAAATGGTGCAGGACTCGCGGCAACACAAGTTCTTCGACATCAGCGCATTTGCGCAGTCGAAGTAAACAATAATCCCCGCTATCCATACAAGCCACAAGTGCCACTAACGATTCTGATTAACCCCGTACTCACCCCACTTGATGACGACATGTTTGAAAACAACGAAGGCTGTCTATCGGTGCCAGGTTTTCGTGGGAATGTTTGGCGACACACATCAATTCGTGTTGAAGCACTTGACCGCAACGGCAACAAAATTGATGAAATCATTCGCGGCATGACTGCGTGCACATATCAGCATGAAGTCGACCACCTAGACGGTCTTTTGTTCATGGACAAAGTGAAAGACACCAGCACATTTGCAACTTGGGATTCTTTTGATATATATAAACACCACGATTTTGTAGTCAGAGTAAAGGAACTTGTTGCAAAGTTTGGTTCGTGATGATTGTTATTACGGGCATCTCTTCGCTCGTGACAAACGATGCAAGTCTTGAACGCGGCAAACTCGGAATCATAAACAATGCCGCACTAGTTGTTGGAGACGACAACAAGATTGCCTGGACTGGCGAAGCGATAAATTTGCCAAGCGATTTTGTCGGCAAAGCAATCAATGTCGGTGGCCGCGCTGTTATTCCAGGCTTCGTAGACAGTCACACACATTTAGTTTTTGGGGGCGACCGCGCCAATGAGTTTGAGGCTCGAATGTCGGGCAAGACGTATATCAGGCGGAATTCGAACAACTATGGCGGCAACTCGGTCGGCGTCCGATGAGTCGCTAGCCATCAACGCCCACCGGCTCGCCAAAGAAGCATTGAACACCGGCACAACGACTCTTGAAGTCAAATC
>CAXNFV010000084.1:0-5304 GCA_964201675.1 Ilumatobacteraceae bacterium
GTGCTTGGCTTTTCAAAAAAAATTGCCGAACGCCTCACTGCAGACTTAGCCTCGCGCACGAAACAAGGACAATATATTTCGGTTCGCTTCGGAAACGTTTTAGGTTCTCGTGGAAGTGTATTGATGTCATTTCGAGATCAAATTGCCAAAGGTGGGCCCGTGACGGTTACACATCGCGGTGTAACTCGTTACTTCATGACTATTTCTGAGGCGGTACAACTTGTAGTGCAAGCAGGTGCAATTGGTCGCACCGGCGAAGTTTTGGTTCTTGATATGGGCAAGCCCGTAAATATTTATGATGTCGCTGAACAACTCGTCAAAAATAGTGGCAAACCAATCAAAATTGAAGTTGTTGGGTTACGTGTCGGAGAAAAAGTGCACGAAGAACTCTTCGCAGAAGGAGAAACTGACGAACGGCCGCGTCACCCGTTAATCTCGCATGTTGCCGCCAAGCCAATTGATCAAGCCAGCCTGACGAAGAACCCAAATGATTCTCGCGAACTTATGATCAAACTTGCGCAGGAGTAGTTGTTTTACTAAACACATCTGTGTTTTTGTCAGGCTGAAATCCAATCACCGACGAAACTAGCAACACCAACATAAAGTGGTTGCCAATAATAAAACTCTCTTGAGTTGAAGCAGCGATTACAAACCAAGTTGCCGCAAAAGCCCACTGTCCCGAGATTTCTGAACAAACAGACCCTAGTTGTCGCGCACCACCCCAGACAATCGCGACAATCAAAAGAGTCGCGCCAATAACTCCTCCACCGAGTAAAACATCCATCATTGCACTATGCGACCAATAATTATTCGTAAGCGCCCACCAAAATTCGCGATCGAAAAATTTTTCGGTGCGCCAGGCCGACATCCAACCCCATCCGATTATCGGTTTATCTTTGAATCCATTCCAACTAAAGCGCCATAAAACTTCGCGTCCATTGAAATCAATTTTTCGACCCAGTCGATCAAAAACCACACTTTGAAAACGAAACCCGAGCCACGTCGTCACAACCACACCGAGTAGAAAACTTGGATAAACACCTCGCAGCATCTGTCTTGGTGAAATTTTTTTGCGCCGATGCCACCAGCGAACGGCCGTCCAAAAAAACCAAACGACACCAAACACAACTACAGACCCAACCGAAGTTAATGAACCACTGCGAAGCAAAAGGTAACTATCTAACAGAGTTGTCGCGATCAGTATCACTGCAAATACAGCCCACCACTTTGGGCGACGAACCAACACAACCCATAACAGCGCCGATGCCGCCAACAAACCCAACGCCGCGGGTGGTGCAAGAGAATTTCTGTTGAAATAAATACCGACCCAGTTTCCATCTTCTGGCTGAATAGATACTGGCCATTTTTGTCGCACCGCATACCATGAAAAAATCAAACCTGGTTGCATCGCCACAAAGAAAAGACTGAGCTGCTCAATCAACCTGAAACTTCGGGCAAGATATAAACCAACCGAACATGTCAAAACAAGTGTCACCGACTCAAAAACAGTATTGCTGCTTGATGTCGCCCAAACTGTCGATAGCAACATCCAACTGACAAACAAAAGCAGTAGTCCGATCGGCCCCTTCAACAATTCTTTTGAAATCCCGCGACGCACAAGTAAGAAAAATGCCGGTGCCTGAATAAGTATGTAAGTGGCAAATTTCGTAATCTCGATCGATCTTGGATCAACTTGACCGCTGCCTTCCCAAATCTTGTTAACTGGCCCTTGCGTCAAAGTACCGAGCAGGATTACAACATACGAATATTCAAGCCAATGCCATAGACGCGAAGAGTTTGCTTGAAGCGATTGCACTGCTACAGAATCTATCTCAGCCTGATTGTTGGTGACTTCTTGCAACATAGTTGCATTAAATAACTTGAGTACAATGGGTCTGTGACCCTAACCAATCAAGACTACGAATCTCTGCTGACAGAGGTAATTAACGAAGTCAATGCGGTACGCAATAAATACGATGCGTTTAGTCAGTTCGCAGAGGCGAAAGTCGCGCAATACGTCCTTGAACAAAAATCACTTTCAAATCGAATTGATCAACTAACTCGTGATCTCGCGGTAACAAATGCCCAGCGAGCACAAATTCAGGCAGAGTTGGTAGCCCTGACTACACGCGCAGAAAAGATCTTGATGCAGCGGGACAAAGCCCGAAACCGAGTGAAATTTTTAGAAGCAACACGCACATACCGCCTCGAGCAAAAACTCCGGAGTTTGGTCCCACAGTTTTTACGATCAAAGTAAGTCATGGTGAAGCAATATCCAGTAATTATCACAGTTCGTGATCGTCTCTCGTGCCTAAAAGAGTTGATCGGTTGGCTCGAACTCGCAGGGCAAAATGAAATTTGGTTGTGCGACAATGCAAGCACTTACCCGCCACTAGTTGAGTTCTTGAGAACAACTAAGCACCGCGTTGTTTATAACAATTTCAACCTGGGTCACCGTGCACCATGGCTAAGTGGGCTTGTACCCGAACTTGGTCACGACCGTTTTTTTATTATCTCCGACCCAGATGTCGTCCCTGATAAAAATACTCCAAGTGACGTATTAGAAGTTTTTGAGGAAGCCTTTTCAATGAACCCGAAAATTGACAAAGTTGGCTTCTCGTTGCGAATCGATGATCTTCCTGATCATTACATTCACAAACAAGACGTAATTACTTGGGAGTCTCAATTTTGGCGCAATAAATTATCGAACGGATTTTACTCGGCACCGATTGATACAACTTTTGCGATGCATCGCCCGGGTGGTGGGCATAAAAATGCAAATTCATTGCGTAGTGCTCCCCCGTATACGGCCAGGCATTTGCCCTGGTATTACGACTTGAGTAACCCAACTGCCGAGGATGAGTTCTACAACAAACATGCAGACAGTTTGATCACCAATTGGAACACCGAAAAACTACCGGCATCGGTGTTGGCAGTACTCGTCAAACTTCGCGCCGAAAATGAATCTAGAAAGTTGGCAAATTAAAAATGAGTATCGCCATAGAAGTCGAATCGCTGTCAAAGAACTTCAGGTTGTACCACGAACGAAATCGTTACATAAAGGCTGCACTTCTGCGCGGACGACGCGCCAAATACGAAGAATTTCTGGCTTTAAATGATGTGTCGTTTGAAGTTGCCCATGGTGCAACACTTGGGATAATTGGTTCAAATGGTTCTGGCAAAACAACAATGCTCAAGTGTCTAACTGGTATCTACACCCCAGACAAGGGCAAAATAAATATTGATGGCAAACTCGCGGCGCTTCTTGAACTTGGAGCAGGGTTCCATCCAGAACTAACTGGATCAGAAAATATTTATTTAAACGGCGCGATTTTAGGCATGTCAAAACGAGATGTACTTTCTAAATTTGACAGCATCATAGAATTTGCTGGCTTAGAGAGATTTATCAACACACCCGTCAAGAATTTCTCGTCAGGCATGGTCGTAAGGTTAGGTTTCTCGATCGCGGCGCATGTCGAGCCAAAGATTTTGCTAATTGACGAAATTTTGTCGGTTGGTGATCAAGATTTTCAGCGTAAAAGTAGTGAAAAAATCGAGGAGTTTCGGCGCGAAGGCCGAACGATTGTTGTAGTCAGCCACAGCCTCGGACTAGTTCAGCAACTTTGCAAAGAAGTTATCTGGCTCGAAAAAGGACAAATCAAGCAAATTGGCAACGCCACAGATGTGATCTCGGCGTACACGGGCGGTAGTTACGCTCAACACACTGAAAAAGACGACGAGTCGCGCGAGCGGTGGGGCACGGGCGACGCACGAATTAACTCACTTGAGTTGCTTGCGGCTGACGGTTCACAAACTCAACGCATTGAATCTGATGCTGCGATTCGAATTCGATGTCAAATTGGTGCCCATGCCCGACTTGACTCGCCAATTCTCAGAGTCAGCATCACAAAATTAAATGGTGACGTAATTTGGGCAACTTCAACACAACGCGGCACTAATACCATTCGCGTGCTTGATGGGCCGGCAACAGCCACACTTGATATTCCGCGACTCGGGCTCTTAGAGGGCACATATTATTTATCAGCGTCGATCTCTGACCCCACTGGCACAACAGACTTTGACCATTGCCAAAATTGGGTGCGCTTTAATGTTCATAAGACAAACTTGTTTGACGAAGGAGTTGTTTCGGTCGCATCAACTTGGTCACTCGAGCGCCATCACCGCTAGCTGAAACAGTTTAAAGTTCTTCTGCCAATCGACGCTTAAGTTTATTGAAAGTTGCAAGACCGATTATCAACGAAGTTGTCGCCGCGATTGCCAACACGATTACATCATTCAAATTTGGTGACCTACCGTCATAAGTTGTTGCTCTAAAGCTTCGAATAAAAACTGCGGTCGGATTCCAATGCAAGATTGAGTGCACAACACCAGGAACTTTGTCGTCAAGGATTGTCGGGTCATAAATTACAGGAGTCGCAAAAAACCAAACTTGGTTGATGATCGTCCACAGATAAGGCAAATCTCGAAAAAATACTGCGCTTACACTTAACACCAAGGCAACACCCATCGCAAAGAAGGCCAAGAGGGCCATCAATAAAATTGTCATCGGCAACCACGGAAAAATAAAACTTCCAGCAAGTGTGAGTGCGATGCAAACCAGAGTCATTTCTATTGAAAATTGCACCGAACAGAACAGCACCTGAGAGATAACAAGGCTCTCACGCGCAAAAGCGACTTTTCGTACCAAAGTTGTATTACTTAAAATCGATTGCAAACCCACACCACAAACAAGTGAAAAGAATCCCCATGGGATCAGCCCTGTTAATAAATACAAACCATATGTAGTGATCCCCGACGGGTCTCCAACAGGTGCTTGGGCACCAAAAAGCACACCGAAAACGAAAGTATAAATTGCCATCTGCGCAAGTGGGTTGAGCATTGACCATGACCAACCTAAAACTGATCGACGATATTTGCTTCGCAGTTCACGCAACGTGAGATTCCATAACAAATTGCGAGAGTTCGCGATGTCTCTGAGTTGTTGCATTGCTTTACAACTTACCATTACTTCATTGCGGTAGAGTAAAAATATGGATGACAACCAAACAGTCTCTGCTGATCTTTCGATATCAGATTTAATATCCGAACTTGAGTTGGTTAGAAACAAATTACAGACCGCAGAACAAAGAATTATGCAACTTGAACTGTCGCTTTTGCAATCTCGTGATTTTTCTATTGGTGCGGCGGCCGAAGTTGGCGAAATGAGAGTCGTGCGCTCTCAATTAAAAGATCAACTTAAAGATGCCAATATCCACATCAAAAGTCATCTTGCACACATCAAAC
>CAXNFV010000085.1:0-5275 GCA_964201675.1 Ilumatobacteraceae bacterium
TCACGAGCTCGCTTCTCGACATTTTTAGGATCAAACTTTTCGGGAAACAAAAGATGAAATGGCCAAGTCACTAATCCCACGAGAAACACTTGACTTAAAATGCCTATCGGAATACCCAAAAGATCGATGGGACGAAAACGCAAAAAATAATCTTTGGCAAAATTGCCACTGCCAACGCGTCGCGAAGCAAATCTCAAACCTAAGAGAAACGGCCCCCACAATGAAACTGCAGAGACACCGAGAAGCCAATTCGGATCGTCAATATTCTCGCCAATGTTTCCGGTTGAAGCCAAAACTAATGTTGTCAGAAAAATTGCGATCGCATAACTTGCTGTCCAAATGCCAAGAACTAGTCGAACTGAAAATTTTTTCGCAACTAGTTGGCTTTGTTGATCAATCTGATCTTGTTGATCTTGCCCGATCATCGGCTCTTGCCCATAGGGCGGAGCCCATGGCGACTGGCTCATCCCGCTAGGCGATTTGGAGCAGCCACTTGAAAACGACTGCGACGATCTTCAAGACGCCAACCAGACGGTGCACTGATTCGTGCCCCGTGTCGTTCACACAAGTCATACTCATGCGGATCTCGATCCTCAGTTAAGTCATCAACCCAAATCAAGGCCCGGCTGTATTGATAAGTCAATGTAATTGTGGCGGCTTCATTGCAAGTAGAACGAGAGCATCGCCGAGCCATATATATAAGGTAATTCATTGACGCGCAGACACGGTGGATTACTAGATACGAGCAGCCATCAAACATGACATCAAACACGATGCCCAACTCAGCACGAAACATGGCATCAAACACACACCCGTTTAATGCTTTGACTGTGTTCGGTGATACAGGCTGGTCGTATCATTGAATTCGTGACCAAACTTCCCCCGCCACCACCACCAGCAAAGCCACCTTCATCAAAGCGCCCAAATTCGTCGCCAAAGAAATCAAAAAACAAATTAGGTTCATTCATTGGCATCGGCTCCAGCAAAAATTCGAACCATAAACCGACCAACTCGACTGGCTCTAAAAAAGACGGTGAGAAACCAGGTATGCCTCGATGGGCGACTTGGGCGATTGTCGGCGTTCTAATTTTGCTATTAGCAGGTCCACGAATTTGGCCAACATCACAAGCGACCAAACTCAGTTATACCGAGTTCTTAGACCGAGTCAGAGAAAACCAGGTCTCAAGTATTGAAATCAACAATCTTTCAAACGTGATCAGCGGAAAACTTAAAGACGGAAGCGAATTTACGACCACTGGCGCAGTCGCACTATCAGATAGTGACGAAACTTTGCTTAAAGAAAAAGGAGTCGACTACGACTATTCAACTCCTCAAGGCAACTTTTTTACGAGTTTGATTCCATTGTTATTGCCATTCGTCTTGATCATGGGCTTTTTCTTTTGGATGCAGCGCCGTGCGATGGGTCAAGCCGGCAGCATCATGTCAATTGGTCGCAGTCGCGCGAAAAATTACAACGCAGATAAACCAGCGACAACTTTCGCCGACGTCGCAGGGTACGACGGTGTCAAGCAAGAAATCAAAGAAGTTGTTGACTTCTTGAAGATGCCGGAGAGTTTCAAAGAGATCGGTGCGCGAGTGCCCAAAGGTGTGCTGTTAGTTGGTCCTCCGGGCACGGGTAAAACTTTGTTCGCCAGAGCAGTTGCTGGTGAGGCCGGCGTTGGCTTTTTGTCGGTCACAGGTTCAGATTTCATGGAGATGTTCGTTGGCGTTGGAGCAAGCCGCGTTCGCGACCTATTTCAACAAGCACGAAAAATGGGAAGAGCGATTATTTTCGTTGATGAGATCGATTCGATCGGTCGCAAGCGTGGTGCGGGTCTAGGTGGCGGTCATGACGAACGAGAGCAAACACTTAATCAGTTGCTTGCCGAAATGGACGGTTTTGAAACTACCGAAGGCGTAATCGTGATGGCGGCCACTAACCGCCCAGATATTTTGGATGCCGCGCTACTTCGACCTGGTCGATTTGACCGCCAGGTCACAATGCCTTTGCCCGAATACGAAGAGCGTTTGGCGATTCTCAATGTGCATTCAAAAGGAAAGCGCATGGGAGCCGACGTCGTTCTAGAAACAATGGCCAAGGCAACACCTGGCATGAGCGGCGCAGATCTTGCGAACCTAATCAACGAAGCGGCGCTGCTGGCTGTGCGCCGTGGTTCAAAAATAATTGAGCACATCGATTTCGAAAATGCGCGTGATCGCGTGATCATGGGTGCACGTCGAGAGAGTCTGATTCTTAATGCCGAAGAAAAGCGTGCAACTGCATATCACGAAGGCGGGCACGCGGTGTTGGCAACTGTTTTGCCGAATAGCGATCCGCTACACAAAGTAACTATTTTGCCCCGCGGAATGGCGCTCGGAATCACCTGGACACTGCCCGAAGAGCGACATACATATTCGCGTGAGTACTTTCAAGACATGATCTGCAAGGCAATGGGCGGTCGAGTTGCCGAGATGATCGTGTTTGGTCATCTCAATAGTGGGGCCGCCAACGATCTTGAACAAGCAACTTCAATTGCCCGACGCATGGTGCGCGAATGGGGTATGAGCGATGCGGTTGGCCCAATGGCCTGGAGCGGTCAGCAACAAGTGTTTCTTGGTGAAGATCTGATGACTAGCGGTCGCGAGTACTCAGACGAGACCGCTCGAATGATCGATTCTGAAATCGGTCTGATCTTGCGCGAGCAAGAAAGCCGCGCGCGAGTTCTCATTGAAAAAAACCGTTCTGGTTTAGATCTTGTCGCGCAAGCGTTGCTTGAACAAGAGACAATTGACGGTGCAGCGGTCGCAAAACTCGTGCAACAGGGCTTAGGTCGACCACAAATCGTCGAGCCTTCGCCAGGCGCAAATCTCAAAGGTAGCGAAAAACCCGAGCAAATCTAGGTTAAAAGCTGTTCTTGTTTGTTTAGCAAAGTTCTGTTGAACTTTTGGGGTCGCGACAACGAGCCATCGCCGCCCACAAATCTGTGGCGGTTACTGGTCCGAGTACTCCATATTGCACCACTCCGCGATGATCGGCAATGACCGTCGTTGGTACTGCGTCAATCGAATATCGCGCGTGCAAGTTTGGCATTTCTTGAAATTCAATTATTTGTATCGCAACATCTTTACTGGCAAGAACTTTTGCTTTGGTTGCAACATCTTGGCATGCATCACATGTCGAAGAAGTAAACACGGCAAGTAACCAAGGTTTTTCTGCAGAGTCAAAATCGTCTCTGCTGAGTTGTTGCGGCACAGTGTGAGAAGTTTGTGACGGCGCATCTGGCTTGCGCCTACGAACGAAAAAACTAAGTGCCGCCGCAAACAACAAAATTAAAGAGGCGATGATTTTTTGCATTATTTATTGGTTACAACTTGTTGCGTGCGATATGGCAACGCAAGGACTCCGCTTAGTCCATAAAGCTGATGGCCGCGCGAGAACTCACGCTGCACAATCACCTCTGTTTCAGATTCAATCAAAATTTGCAACTGGGCGATAGATGATGGAATCTCTATTGAAATCACCGATGCTGCTTTGAGCTCGACTTGTTCAAGACCAACAATCGGTGCCGCACCTGCGGGGCCGACAGTAGAGACGCGAACTGTTGTGTCAAGCGAAGTCGTATTTGCTACAACTATCGAACCTATTTCGCCTACCGTCAAACCGCTTGGCGATGTCCATACGCGCGATACCGAACCTGCAGGGGCGCCTAAAATTACTGATGTGCCAGTTTTATTCTCACGAGTACGACTAACTACTTGCTCAACTACGACAAACTCGGTGGTTGTGTCGTCATTTGAACTAATGAAGTCGTCAGTAACGCTTGACACGAGAATTCCATAACGACCATTTGCGATCGCAGGCAAATCAGACGTTGACAGTGTCGTCACCCGCCCTGCAGGCACGGTCAAGATGAGTGGCTCGCGTAAAAGCCCTTCGGTAGAGCCTGTCAAAAATGCAATGCTCACCGATTGATCAATCTCTGTTGGATTAAACACAACTAATTTTTCGTCTACGCCGGCTCCCTTTTCGCCTGAAGCAAACCACCACTGGCGACTGGTAGTCGATGCACCAAGCGCAGAAGTAAAACCAAGCCGACCCCGACCCAAGAAGTGTTGCAACTTTCCTGCGACGAAACGTCCAGAAGTTGCTCGCACACTTACGGCCAACACCGATTCGTTTCGCGCACCTTGTTCACCCATCGAGATTCCAGTAACACTCTGCCCTCGTAACACGATGCCTTTGAGAAGTGCCGGTTGACGTTTTCCGTCGGTCGTGACAAAACTCAAATCAACAACAGTTGAATCAGGAAACGGATTGGTCAGCAAGATATCAAAATCACTTTCCGCACCGGTGAAACCATCGGCAAAAAACCAACGATCCGAAGTTTCATTGGCGCACAATGCAACCGAGTCACCAGCAAGGTGAATAATCCGCTGCTCAACGCTGGCTTGCCCACTATCAAGTTCAATGATTGTGCTGATGAACTGGCTCTTCTGCCCGCCAGTCGCGTCAAAAACCCCGCGAGAGAATGGGGCGACGATCAATGTTGAAGAAGTTGCCGGCTCTTCACTTGAAAGCAATGTAATTGTGCCGGTTATCGGCGTTTGAGTCGGGTTGGCCACAACGATCTCACTTCTTACTTTTACATCGCGGGCGGGCACACCAGGACAAAACCAAGTTGAAGATAGTGAATCACCGATAACGCTGGGCATCAAGAATTTTTCATCTAATTGAGCAATTGGCGCAATTGCGATCTCTGGCGAATAAACCTTGCCAACAAAAATCGTTCCACCGGCGCAGGCCATGAGCAATACCACAGCTACCGGTTTTCGAATTTTCTCGAAAATGTTAGACGAATTCATTTTGAGAATCGATCAAGTTTTATTATTTTTTGTGAATCGTCAGCAACTAATCTGACATTTTGGCTCGAGACTGAACGCACTTGACGACGGAATCGAGAAAAATTGACAGCCAGCATCAATAAACCAAGCCAAACCAATGCTTGTGCCACCAGATATAAGTCGCGCAATTTCGAGGTTCGAAAACTCAACTTTGCTACGCCCTTAATCGGTGCGTCAAACGCGGTTGAAGCGCCAAAAGCAACGCGCGGATTGAGTCGAGCATCGTCAACGATAAGTTGCCAATTTTTGTTGAACGGTACTGCGAGGTGCACCGTTCCGCCGTCGAATGCACTCGACACAGTTTTATTTGAGACACTCTGATCATCAATAAATAAAGGAAGCAACGAGCGAAGTTCTCGAACGATAAGCGCAG
>CAXNFV010000086.1:0-5274 GCA_964201675.1 Ilumatobacteraceae bacterium
GTAACAAATGCGATCAGCGCTATTAGCGCTGCCCGAGTCGTTGTATCGACGCGATGCTTGACCATCGCCAACAGCGCAGGCAAAAATGTGATCGACGCAACGATCATGAACAAAACTCCGATGACTGCGCCGATTGCTAAACCGCGCGCGAATGCTAATCCCATTACAAAGAGCCCGAGCAACGAAATGATCACTGTGATGCCAGCGAAAATAACTGCGCGACCAGAAGTGTCGACCGCTTCGACGACCGAATCTTCGACACTTAAACCGTCGGCAAGACATTCGCGATATCGAGTGACGATGAATAATGCATAGTCAATACCAACACCAAGCCCGATCATCGCCACAAGCGACGTCGTAAAGTCAGGCATGCTCACAAGTTGGCTGACGATGCTGACTGTAGACACGCCAACACCGAGACCGAGAATCGCCGTGCCGATTGGCAAACCCATTGCCAATACTGAACCGAAAGCAAGCACCAAGATGATAATCGCTGCGAGCAAACCATATGCCTCGCTTTCAGGCAGTTCGAACGCCTCGAAAATTTCTCCGCCGTATTCGATTTGCAAACTGTCAAAAGTGAACTTCGCTTCGAGATCTTGAATTTTCTCGCTGAGCTCAATCATTTCTTGCTGCGATCGAATCGATATGTCGATTACTGCAAATGCAGTTTTGCCTGATTGATCAATCTGCCCCGGCGTTTCGAATGGGCTTGCGATGTTTACACCATCGAGTTTTGATATTTCGGCGAAGAACGCCGTCATTGTTGTCTTGACTTTTTCGGTGGTGACGCCATCTTGCGATGCGAAAACGATTTGGCCGCTGTAACCGGCGCGATCTGAGCTATTTGCTTCGAGAAGTTTCTGAACGTCGTTTGACTCGCTGGCTGGCAATTCGAATTCGGTGGCGAAATTTGTGCCGACCGAGTTTGATATTGCGCCGAGCGCGACAAGCAGAATGACCCAAAAACTAACCATCAATCGTCGACGACGGACACTAAAACGGGCAAGCTTTATCAACATAAGACCTGATCAACCTAATTTAAGTTCGCTCGCCCCACGTCAGCACTGCCGTGACTTTCGCCACACCCCAAAAACAAAACCGGCAGGTTTCCCCGCCGGCTCTGACTACTAGAAATGTCCTTAGGCCGTCAACCCTAAGTAAGAAGTCGCTCGAGCGCTTCTTCGTTCGTTTTATCAGGGCTCCATGCCGATTACGAATCGGCACCTCACGATTGACGAAACTCGAATACTGCCGTTAAACCATCGGGTGCCACCAAATAGATAAGTGCAACCGATAACAAAAGACAGAAAAAGCTAGAACGAACTGTTCTGTACCGCGCTAACTTCTCGTGAGATTTGCCAAATTGCTTTGGCCATGTCTCGTCAACCCCAAGTGTACAACTAGAACGACAAGCAGTAGGAACAGCAAAGGCGACACATCTCTGTGCCGCCCTTACTTATTTCAGTGGTTAAACAGAATTTCTTCTGCGCTGAACTCGTGAACAGTAAAGTATACAACGAGAAAATCAAAGGGCAAAAAACAACACCGACAGGTTTCCCTGCCGGTGTTGACTACTAGAAATGTCCTTAGGCCGTCAACCCTAAGTAAGAAGTCGCTCGAGCGCTTCTTCGTTCGTTTTAGCGGAGCCCTAAGTCGGAGTCGAACCGGCACCACTGAAGTCACGAGTTCAGCATGCTGCCGTTACACCATTAGGGCCACAATAATAGGCGTGCACCTAAACGGTTTAACGGCTAAAAGTATTGGGGACAGTTAGAACTTGACCATGCACTTGCGTGGGCCGTGCACTTGACCGCCCGCCCAAGTAACTGACGTTGGGTCAATCAACTCGAACTCTGGAATTCGCGCAAGCCAACTCTGCAACGCGACGCGAACTTCGAGTCGCGCCAAGTTGCTGCCAGCACAACGATGAATGCCCGACCCAAACGCAACGTGCCGATTGTTTTGCCGATCAAGAATCACTTCGTCAGGATTCTCGAATTGTCGGGGGTCACGATTCGCAGCTGGAAACGCCATCAGCACTCGATCGCCCGCCTTCATCGGACAACCTTGAAACTCGATGTCGTGATCGACAATGCGTGCCATTGTCACTGGCGCGTAAACGCGCAACAACTCTTCGACCGCAGTTGGCCACAAATCTGGATTCTCGCGCAATTGCTTGCGATGCTCAGGATGTTGGGCCAAGTGCCACATGCACGAACCAATCGCCGACCAAGTCGTGTCGATGCCCGCGACCAACATCAAGTTGCAAACACCAAGCACATATTCGATTGGCACTTTTTTGCCTTCAACTTCGGTGTTCATCAACTCGGTGATGAAATCGTTTTCACGCGGATTCGCGGCACGCGACTGCACTTCGCCGATGAAATACTCGACGATGCTGCGGAAACTCTTCATGCGACGTTCTGAATCCGTAATGTTCTCGAGTGCGCCTCGCACCCAGTCGGTGAATTCATCTTCCATCGTGAGGGGCACGCCGAGCATTTTTGAAATCACTCGCACTGGAATATGTTGCGCGTAATCGCTGGCGGCATCAGCAACACCCTTGTCGATGAACTCATCAATCAGCGCGTTGCACAAATCGCGTGTGCCCGGTTCGTATTGCGCAACTGACTGCGGTGAAAACACAGGCAAGATCAATCGGCGATGCCAATGATGATCTGGTGGATCACTTGTAATTGGTGGCGCGCCGACCGCTGCATACGGGCCTTCACTTCGCCCAGCGGCTGGTGGCATCACCAAGATTTGGCGCGACGTAAAAGTCTCATATTCTTGGGCGATCGCAACTACGTCGTCGTATCGCGTTGGCAACCATGAACCTTCATACCGTTCGGTGTGTGCAATCGGACATTGCGATTCACGAATCTCGGTGTATCTCGGATATGGATTGTTGATGAAATCAGGAGCGAAAATGTCGTAATCGGTCGTGATGTCGGTGACTGGTTTTTGAGTGTCGGTCATATTTTTCGTTCTCTTTCGTGATCTCTTGCTATTCGATTATTGTTATTGCGCGTTCTGGACAATTTGACTCTGCTCTTCGTACTTTGATGTGAAGGGCTTCCGGAATTTCGCCAGTGATTAAGACTTTGGCGTTACCGATTTCGTCGCTACCAAAAACATCGGGCGCGGCAATCGCACACATCTGATGCCCGTGGCACGAATCGTAATCAAGCGAAACTTTCACCTTCGTAGATTAACAAGTGACCTGTTTTACTTCTGCACTGGACCAACTAACTTTGAATAATGGGTTCGCCACAAAAACTGACTCTGCCGCTTATCGATGTTGGCTCATTATTGTCAGGCTCGCCGAGTGGCTCGGGCGTAAGTTCTTGTGCCAACGAAATCGATTCTGCATGTCGCGACAGTGGATTCTTTCGGATCACTAACCACGGTGTTTCTGCGGAACTTCGCCAACGGCTCGATTGCTTATCCCGTGAATTTTTCGCCCTCGACAAAGCAGAAAAATCAAAATGCGCAATGCCACTAGCTGGTTCGGCTTGGCGTGGCTGGTTTGGCGTCGGTGACGAACTGACCTCTGGCGTACCCGACCGCAAAGAGGGCCTATATATAGGTCAACAATTGCCGGCGACTGACCCGCGCGTAATTGTGAGAACGCCATTACACGGTGCAAATTTGTATCCGCAAGTGCCGGCCGATTTGGGTGCGTGCGCCGACGAATGGTTTGCGGCGATGCAACATCTTGGCGCCGCTTTAATGCGCGGTGTTGCTTTGGGTTTGCAGATGCCAGCCGACTGGTTTGCAAAAACTATTGCGCGTGAGCCGACTTGCCTCTTTCGCATCTTTCACTATCCGCCAGTTGATGATTCGCGCATGCCACAAGATGGCATCAGCGAATGGGGCGTGGCTGAGCACACAGATTACGGATTGCTGACAATTCTTGCGCAAGATGATTGTGGTGGTTTGCAGGTGCGAATGCCCGGCACTGCAATGAGTGAAGGTTCGAGAAGTTCGAGTGACGACGACATTTGGCTTGACGTGCCGGCGGAGCCAGACGTGTTTGTTGTAAACATTGGCGACATGCTTGATCGTCTAACTCTTGGCCGATATCGCTCAACTGCACATCGTGTTAAAAACTCAAGTGGGCGCGAGCGTATGTCGTATCCGTTTTTTATTGATCCATCATGGGATGCATCGGTCGAGCCGCTGCCACTCGACGGCACACCACCAGCTGATGATGTCTCGCGTCGCTGGGATGGCACGAGTGTTCAAGCATGGACAGGAACTTACGGAGATTACTTAACTTCAAAAGTTTCTAAAGTTTTCCCCGCGCTATTCGCAACCCTCAAATAACAGCTGACCATTTTCGAAACTGGGCTAAGTAAGACGCTCGAGGCGGACAGTGAAAAACGTGCTGTACTCCCAGATCAGATGCGCACCGTCAAGCCAGCGTTTTACCTCTATGCCTTCTAAACCTCGCGGCCGCAAAACGAGAACATCATTTTCAAAAGTTGCTGCAACGTAAAGTGGTGTGACAAAATCTGCGGCCATAACATCGTTGATTCCGTTTTCAAAAGTTCCATCGGCGTACATGTCATGCAACACACCACCTGCAGTGATCACGACACGATTGCCGGCCTGCTCGATGCGCTCTAAATGTTGCCAAACTTTTAGTGTCGCAGGTGCGACTTCACCGTTAACTCGAACATCAATCGCCCGCCATAATCCGCGAAAATCAGGAATATTACTCGCGAGTGCGTCGGTGCAATTCGCCAACACTGGTGCAGGCATTTCTGTGCCATAACCACCCGTCGGTGTAAATGCCTTTGGTACTTCTCGAACGCTCAGCATGACGTAACGCTAGACCTGAGAAGCGCGGCCTGCCCAATACGGCGCGCGCAGATCACGCTTTAAAATCTTGCCCGAGCCGGTCTTTGGCAGTTCGTCGCTCCACGATATTGAACGCGGCACTTTATAACTCGCTAAATGCACGCGAGCATAAACATCGACATCGGCCTCGGTGAGTGTTGAGCCCGGGCGACGAACAATCACCGCGTGCACACTTTCGCCCCACTCCTCACTCGGAATACCAAACACGGCAGCCTCATAGATTTCTTCATGGTTTTCGAGTACGCCTTCGATTTCGGCCGGGTAGATATTCATCCCCGCAGAAATGATCATGTCTTTCTTTCGATCACATATATATAGGTATCCCTCTTCGTCGCGGTAGGCGATGTCGCCGACGGTTTGATACCCGTGCTTTTGGTCAGCAACATATTTATCGTGCTGCTTGTA
>CAXNFV010000087.1:0-5268 GCA_964201675.1 Ilumatobacteraceae bacterium
TCTTCTTGGCCTTCTTTTTTGCGGGCTTTTTTGGTGCAGTCTTTTTAGTTTTGATTATTTTTGGGTTTCCACAGACTGTTTCAAGTATCAACTGTGTGACGATGTACGGATCCATATTTGCATTTGGTCGACGATCTTCGGCATAACCCTTTTTGTCACGAGCAACCTGCCATGGAATTCGTACTGAAGCGCCACGATTTGAAACACCATAACTGAACTTGTTGTATGGAGCAGTTTCATGTTTTCCGGTCAATCGGCTCTCGATGTCGTGTCCATAGTTGCTGACATGCTCGTTGATTCGTGTGCCTAGTGCTTGACATGCATCATCGATTGCTTTGTAGTTTGATCGCATATCTTTTGTTGAGAAGTTTGTGTGGCAACCTGCGCCGTTCCAGTCACCCTGCTGTGGTTTTGCGTCCAGTGAAATCACAACGTCAAAATCTTCGGCAACACGATGTAACAGCCAACGAGCAACATGAAGCTCATCGCTAACTCGCAGTGCATCAACCGGACCAATTTGAAACTCCCACTGGCCAGGCATTACCTCGGCATTGGTTCCTGAAATATGCAGACCAGCCTCAAGACACATCTCTGTGTGAATCTCGACGATGTCGCGACCCATGACTCGACCTGCGCCAACGCCACAGTAATACGGTCCTTGTGGTGCTGGTTCACCAGAAAGTTCTGGGAAACCTAATGGACGACCGTTGAGTCGCATCATCGTGTATTCCTGTTCGATTCCGTAAATCATTTTTTCTGAAGAATATTTCTTTGCAGCCGCTGCGCACGCCGCACGGGTGTTGGTTGGATGCGGCTTTCCGGTTGATGCGAGCAATACTTCGCACATCACGAGAATATTTTTGCCGCCGCGGATTGGATCCTTGCAACTAAAAACAGGGTTCAGAATGCAGTCTGATGCTTCACCTGTTGCTTGGTTCGTTGAAGAACCATCGAATCCCCAAATTGGAAGTGCCTTTGAATTGTTGTCAATGATTTTCGTTTTAGAACGCAATGTCGGTGTTGGTTCTGCTCCGTCAATCCAGATGTATTCAGCCTGATATGCCATGAAGTTTCCCTTCGTAATAAATGCGCCATGCTGGCACATTTGGAACCCTCATAGTTTTACCGTCTGCTGTTTCTGAAGCATTGTCCGAATGTAAACGGCGTGTGAAGTTTTGTCTCGGTAGCCTGATTCTGTGGCAGATTTCGCCAAACTTCGCGTTGGGCTGGCCCAAATCAACCCGACGGTCGGGGCACTTTCGGCAAACGCCACGAAAATTCTCGACTATTACAACCAAGCAATCGCAGCCAAATGTGAGATCGTGGCTTTCCCAGAGTTGTCTTTGACCGGGTATCCGCCCGAGGACCTTGTTTTAAAAGATGGATTTGTTGATGACAATCTTTCGGCACTCGCAAAAATCGTCAAGTCAATTAGCGACACGGCAGCAGTAATTGGTTTTGTTGATCGGGATGACAGAACTGGTGAAATTTTTAATGCGGCCGCCATCTGTCGAAACGGTGCCGTGCTTGGTGTGTATCGAAAACAACTGTTGCCGAATTACAACGTGTTTGATGAGCAGAGATATTTTGCTCCAGGAGTCGAAAATCCGTTGTTCACGATCAATGAGATTTGCTTTGGTGTAACAATTTGTGAAGATATTTGGCAAGCAGATGGTCCTGTTGCCCAGCAGGCGTCATTGGGTGCAGTACTAAATATCAATATCAATGGTTCGCCATTTCATGCTGGCAAACTCAATGTGCGCCATGAGATGACTAGCGCGCGGGCCAAAGACAACAACTGTGTGGTCGCATATGTCAATCAAATTGGTGGTCAAGACGAACTTGTATTTGATGGTGGTTCAATGATTTTGTCGGCAGATGGGTCACTAGTTGCTAGTGCGGCCCAGTTCGCTGAAGAGTTGCTTGTTTGTGATTTGTCTTTGCCAAAATCAAGTGCCAGGTCTGGGATTTCGTCTCAACAATCCATCGGCAAAATTGATCAGCCCTTGACCGAGATTGCTCAAATTCACGCGGCTTTGGTTCTCGGCACGCGCGATTATGTATTGAAAAACGGTTTCACTGATGTCGTTATCGGCCTATCAGGTGGGGTGGATTCGGCCGTCGTTGCCGCAATTGCCGTTGAAGCCCTTGGAGCTAAGCAAGTTCATGGTGTTTCAATGCCATCGCGTTATTCATCAACTGGTTCGCGCACTGATGCACAAGTTTTGGCTGCATCACTCGGTGTTGAGATGCAAACAATTTCAATTGAACCTGCGTTTAGTTCGTATTTAGAGATGCTGGAGCCAAGTTTTGCAAATCGACCTGCAGATTTGACCGAAGAAAATCTACAAAGTCGTGTACGCGGAACAACACTAATGGCGCTATCCAACAAGTTTGGTTGGATGGTTTTAACTACTGGCAACAAAAGTGAAACTGCTGTCGGGTATTGCACCCTGTACGGCGATTCGGCAGGCGGCTATGCCGTGATCAAGGATTTGTTTAAAACAAAAGTGTACGAACTATGTGAATTCATAAACTTGAAATCACAGCGTGAAGTAATCTCGCGGGCAATTATTGACAAGGCTCCTTCGGCTGAGTTGCGACCCGATCAACGCGATGATCAAAGTCTGCCGCCTTACGATTTGCTGGATTCAATTCTTGAGTTATATGTCGAAGAAGATCGAACAGCGCAAGAGATAATTGCACTTGGCTTTGATGCCGACCTTGTAAAGCGGATTGCACGACTTGTAGATGTGAACGAATACAAACGTCGACAAGGAGCACCTGGTGTTCGTGTCAGCACCAAAGCATTTGGTAAAGATCGCCGACTTCCGATAACAAACAAATATTCTGGCTGAGCCCAAAATTTTGTTAGTCGTGAACTAGGCCGCCGCGTCGGTGGTATTGATAGATCAAAATAGTTGCTACTGCAGCCGATGCTGCGCCGATTAGAGCAGGCAAAGCAATACCGTCACTCGATTCGTACGCGCGTGTAGCAACAAGACTCATCACGCCGCGCCCGATCGTGCCTGCACCGATAACTAGTCCAAGACCACTGCCAGGTCGCTTTGGAACGAGATGAGTTGCAAGTGGCAACATGCTGACAACTGCAAATTCAAAGCCCAAGATGTAAACCAATAGTGCGAGTAGTCCCAAAATCAAATTGTGTGAGGCGAGTGATAACGCCAGACCGCCAGGAACCATTATCAAACAACCGATTGCGATGCTGATCTCTTTGCCCCAACTATCGGTTTTTTTGGCACTTGTCACCGATGCGTAAAGTTCGACCAAACCAAAACTGAAACCCACGGCAGCGATGCCGAGCGCACCAAAACCAAACTCGTCATCAAGCCATGCACCAAAAGTTATAAAAATGCATTGACTCGCGCACATCGTGGCAAACATCGTGGCTACGACAAACCATGCTCGTCCGCTCAGGCGAATACCGTCATCAGCAACCCGCGATGAAACTTCATGTGGTTCTGTTTTTATTCGCGCGGCAATAAACGCCAGTGACACTATTATTCCGCACGCCCCGGCTACAAAACCTGCTCGCCATGAAATGAGCGCAGTTATAACTCCCATCGCAGAAACACCAATTAGCAGACCAAGCGCCCATGAAATTTCTGTGATGCCGATGTATCGGCCACGTTTTTCATAAGGAACATGATCCGAGATCCATCCCGCCATGCCGAGGTCAAAGAAGTTTTTAGTGACACTGATTAACGTCACGCCGACCGTGAACATAAAAATATTTGGCGAAATCGCCGCAAGTGCTGATCCAGCACCAATGCCGAGTAATCCGATGAGCATCGCGCCCCGGCGAGAAAGATGATCAACGAAGCGTCCGATAAACGGTGATAGCAAACCTGACAGTTCGGATACGGTCAAGGCGATACCAATTTGTGAAAGCGAAACATCAAAACCTTTGGCGATTATTGCAATAAACGGAGGAGTGAATCGGTAGCAAGCGTTCGTCGTCAGACGAGTCGCGGTGAGCAAAGTTATGTTTTTACGAACTAGTTGCGAAAACGAATCATCAAGCCAACGACCAAGCACGATGTAACTTTAAAGCGATTCGCTCGAGTTAAGTTCATCAATCACGGTGATTATTCGTCCCGCAGTTATTTGACCTTCAGGCAGAACATCAAACCAACAGCCCCCAAGATTTTCAAGTTTTGCATCAGCGACTTTGAGCTCGCGGCGAATCGTGCGGATGGCACCACTATGGCTAATAATGAGCGCTTGACCACCGCGACACTTGGCAGCGATGTCAATAAATGCTGCGGTCATTCGGTTCACGACATTTTGATTGGGTTCAAAATCAGGCGGCTGTTTGAATGATTCCAAATAACCTGGCCAACCAGATTCAATTTCGGCGTATGTCAAACCTTCCCATGGTCCGATAAAAGATTCTTTCAAGCGATCATCAATAACAAGATCAGTTATGCCATGAGCCTCGGCAATTATTTCAGCTGTGCGTCGAGCACGTTGCAAAGAACTTGCTGCAATCAAATCAAACTTGCCAATTTTTTTCGCAGCCTGATGTGCTTGTTTAATACCGTTGGGTGTTAGTGCAATATCGGCCTGACCTTGCCATCGACCTTGGGCGTTCCATTCTGATTGCCCATGTCGCAGAACAAGCAATCTCGTCTTCAAAGTTGACTCACCGCGTACAGACACTCAACGCAGGGTAGTGGCTTTAGTACGATTAGTCCATGGCACATTTGCTACTTTTTGCATCTGCGCGACAGGCCGCTGGCACGTCAAGCCGAGAAATTCAAGGGTCGACTGTTGATGAAGTTCTGAACACCGCAGTACTTGAGTTTGGTAGCGACTTTGCAAAAGTGCTCGGCACTTGTCGTGTGTGGCTCAATGGCGAAGAAGCAATTGGCGCCACTGCAGTCGGCGATGCTGACGAAGTGGCGGTTTTGCCACCAGTTTCAGGAGGGTGCTTATGACAGATATTTTGAACGCAGAATCGATGTCAACTGCCGAGATTCGAGTTGCTCGCGCAGCATTGCAAATGCAAGAAGATGTAATTTCTTTCGTTCGTCGCATGGCCCAAGGGCGATGCGATCTGGCGCGCGATGAGCAACGCCGCCGCATTGATGGCACCCCGGCGTCTGGCATCAGTGTTTCGGATATTGCAAATGTTTTCGGTCAAGAACACGGCGGAGGATCGTCGCGTCCGCCGCGTGAAACAAACATTTCTGCCGAACACCCGTTGGTGGTTGAACTTGAAAAACTTTGCCAAGAAATCAATTT
>CAXNFV010000088.1:0-5223 GCA_964201675.1 Ilumatobacteraceae bacterium
ACAGCGACAAGCACGCTGGTGGCGACCCACACCTTTGGCTATCTCCTGCGACAATGCTCGAAATGCTTCCAGCACTGACTACTGCGCTTAGTGAAGCGATAGGTGCAGATCTTTCTGAGTCTTCAGCGTCTTTAACTGCAAAATTGCAAGATCTCGACAAAGAAGTTGAGTCAATCATCAACGGTCTTGACGAGTGCAAACTGGTTAGTGGCCACGACGAGATGGGCTATTTCGCCGACCGATATGGTTGCGAAGTAATCGGCGTAATCATTCCGTCATTTACGACTACATCCGAAGCCACTGCTGGTGATCTAGCCGAACTTAAAAAACAAGTCGAGCAAAATAATGTGCCGGCAATATTTACGGGTCTTGGCGTCTCTCCAGACACGGCAACTCAACTTGCCAAAGAACTCGGAATAAAGGCCGTCACGCTTTCAACTCACTATCTCGATGGCGCTGCAAATTATCAAGAGTTCATTCTCAAATTGACTAATCAAATCGCAGAAGCGCTCGGCTAACTCACATCATTCATTACTGTTGTAGGCGTGAGTTGGCTCAATAACAGTATGTTCATCGAGCCATTTGCCAACAACGAGTTCTTGAGACTTTCGCTAGTTGCCGGCATTCTCGTCGCCTTCACTTGTGCGATCGCTGGCACATTCGTTGTGTTGCGCGGGCTCGCATTTATCGGCGACGCGCTCGCCCACGGCGTGTTGCCAGGCATCGCCACGGCAATGCTTTTGGGTGTCTCGGGCGTCATCGGCGCTGCCGTTGGTTCGCTCGTGATGATGGCTGGTGTCAGCGTTGTCTCACGACGGTTTCGCCTATCGGGCGACACCGCAATTGGTTTGCTTTTCGTCGGCATGCTGGCACTTGGCGTGATGATCACTTCTCGATCTCGCACTTTTGTCGGTGATCTTTCGCGAATTTTGTTCGGCGAATTACTTGGCGTCAACTTCGGTGACTTAGTTCTGCAATTCGTCGCACTGATTGTTGTCGCTGTCATTGCATTCATCGCCCGGCGACCATTTTTATTGCTCTGCGTTGACGAAGGTCTGGCTAAAACTTCAGGTTTCTCTAGTCGCTTGTTTCACAACCTGATGTTGATGATCGTTGCCATTACGGTCATCGCGAGTTTTCAAACAGTCGGCACGTTGTTGGTTCTTGGCATGCTGATCGCTCCGGCTGCAACTGGTGCACTATTTGCACGCCGCATCTCAACTGTGATGCTGATCGCCTCTTTGGTTGGATCAATTTCAACTTATGTGGGTTTGCTAATCAGCTATCACTTTGATCTCGCCGCGGGTGCCAGCATCGTGCTGACAACCGTGCTGCTCTTTGCCGCAGCGGCAACATTTACAGAAATCAAAAAAGCGATCGCAGACAATAGTCATGACGAGCACGAACATCCACACAGTCATGCTGGGTCGCACGTCAGATGATTAGTTCTGCTGAGTTCACGATCAAGACCGAGCGTCTTGCAGTCGGCTACTCAAAGTTTCCGATTGTTAGTGATATTTCGCTCGGTATGCAACCTGGCGAACTCTTGGTGTTGATCGGCACCAACGGTTCTGGTAAATCAACGATCCTAAAAACATTGGCTGGCCTGCTACAGCCAATTAATGGTGACCTTGAAATTCTCGGCGCTGCGACTGGCTCTTTACCTAAGCGTGTGGCTTATCTACCGCAACATCCAGTTTCGACTCACACTTTGCCGCTACGCGTTCGAGATGTCGTTGCGATGGGCAGGTTCGCCCATCTCGGACTCTTCAAAAAACCGACTACTCACGACAATCAGATCGTTGATAATTCAATGCATCTGACGGGCATTGAATCGCAGGCGAACAACCCGATTCGAGATTTATCTGGTGGCCAGCAACAACGCACTCACTTGGCGCAAGTTTTAACCCGACAAGCCGAAGTCTTGTTGCTCGACGAACCCACAGCAGGCCTAGACATTAACGGCCGCAAACTTGTTGCCAAACTAATTGCGAGCGAACGCGCGCGTGGAGTAACTGTTGTGATGGCGACCCACGAATTGCAAGATGCTGAAAGTGCCAACACTGTGATGTTGTTGGCTCAGCGCGTCGTCTCGATCGGCGCTCCAGAAGTTGCGTTGCGCGACGAATACTTGCGCGAGTGTTTCGGCTTCACTCAGCCGCACTAGTACACTAGTGCGTTTTACTAGTCTCGAGGGCGAGTAACTTGCGTTTGATAGCCAGCCCGCCGCCATAACCACCGAGTGTGCCATTCGAGGCAATCACACGATGGCACGGAAGAATGATCGCGACAGGATTCTTGCCATTTGCCGTGCCAACTGCACGAAACGCTTTTGGTTTGCTCACAAGTTTTGCTTGCTGCGCATATGAAACCGTCTTACCGTAACTAATTTTATTGAGCGCATACCAAACTGATTCTTGAAATTCAGTGCCCGAGATATCGAGCTTTATCGAAAACTTCTTGCGTTTGCCGGCAAAATATTCATGCAACTGTCGTTCGGTTTGTGTGAGATGGTCACTTGCTTTGGTTGAAACACTTTTTGTGGCTGGCAACTTTTTTGCGCCAAAGATCACCTGTTGCAATCCTTTTGACGATGCAACCAAAGTAAGTTTGCCTATTGGCGTCGCGATCACTCGTGATGCAGCCAAGTCTGTGTTGAGTTTTGCTCTAGCCTTCATTTATGTCCTCCACCGAAATGATAAACATCGAGAGCCCAGCCAACAAACGCATCGCTCTCGTCGCCCACGACAATATGAAGCGCGAAATGCTCGAGTGGGCAACCGAGCACAAAGACGAACTCAAAAGACATACTCTCATTGCTACTGGCTCGACGGGCAAACTGATTGCCGATAGCACGGGGCTGACAATTGAGCGCATGCGCAGTGGACCGCTCGGTGGCGATCAGCAAATTGGCGCACGAATCTCTGAAGCCGGCATCGACATTTTGCTCTTCTTTTGGGACCCACTCGAACCGCAACCACACGACCCCGATATTCGAGCTTTGTTACGCATCGCAGTTGTCTGGAATATTCCGGTGGCTTGCAACCGAGCAAGCGCCGATTTTATTTTAAGTTCGCCTCTTCTTGGTGGCGTTTATCAACGACGCGTGCCGAAGTATTAGGACGCTTGCTTAATTAGTGCGAGGCGGTGGCGGTGGTCCAAAACGATTTTCACCCGAATCGCCGCTTCGCAACACCAGAACCAAATTATAAATTGGCACCAAAATAAACCAGCCCACGCGATCGACATCGTGCACGCGACGAATTGCAACCGCAATCGACGGCAAAAGTGTAACGAGCGAACCTAAATTACCGAGCGAATCGTTGACTGACGAGAGCAGAATACTCAGAATCACGGTGAACAAAGCCCACCACCAATATTCGGCGCGCGATGAGCGACCTTTGAAGTTTGTATAGTTCTGAAACCCAGAACGAATTGCAGTTTGAAAGTTCATGGCTTCTTAATGCTAGTTACTCTCCGCCAGCGGGCTTTGGCTCTTTTGGTAGAGCTAGTACTCGCTCGCCAACGATGTTGCGTTGAATCTGGCTTGTGCCACCCCAAATTGTTTCTGAGCGAGAGAAGAAAAAGCTCGACATCATCGGCGATGACGGGTAGTTCGCCCTTCGCTTGTCACGCAACGCACCCGGCCAAGTTCCAGATTCGGGACCAGTGTCAACAAGCATCGAGTACGGTCCGTAAATGTCTAGCGCGAGTTCCATCGCGCTTTGATGCATCTCTGACCAAAACATTTTGTTGCTCGCACCAAGTGCCATCACACCAAAATCTTTTGTGCCCGCAAGAGTTGAGCCCAATGAGCGCAAACCGTTGAACCGCAAGATTTGTATCTTTGCGTAGTACTGCATAAGTCGTTGACGAATTGATGCGTCGTTGATTTTGCCATTCGCTTTGGCCTGAGCGACAAACAGTTTATATTCTTCTTCAAATCGGCGGTACCCAGTTGTCGCGCTCATTCCGCGCTCGAATGCAAGTGTGCTGTTGGCGACCTTCCAGCCGTTATTCACGCCGCCAACAACATTGTCTTTCGGGCAACGCGCGTCGGTGAAGAAAACTTCGCAAAATTCTGCCGTGCCGTCTGGTTGGGTGATACCCCGCACTTCGATTCCAGCTTGTTTCATGGGCACCAACAAATAAGAGATACCTTTGTGTTTCGGCGAATCTTTATCAGTTCGAGTGAGCAAGAAGCAATAATCTGCGTGATGACCTTGAGTTGTCCAAACTTTTTGTCCGTTAATCACCCATTCGTCACCGTCAAGCACAGCAGTCGTTTTGACGCTGGCGAGATCGCTGCCACTGTTTGGCTCGCTAAAGCCTTGGCACCAACGCATTTTGCCACTCAAGATCTTCGGCAAGAATTCTTTTTTCTGTTCTTCTGTGCCCCACTGCAAAAGTGTCGGGCCAACGAGTGTGTCACCAAAAAAATCTGCCCGCATCGGTGCACCTGCGTTGGCGAATTCTTCAGCGAGCACCACACCCTCTAACGTGCTCAATCCTTTGCCACCATATTCTTTTGGCCAGGTTGCACAAATCCATCCACCGGCAAACAACTTGTCGGGCCAAGAATCATTGAATGCTTTGCGCTCAGCGGCGGTCATTTCATAACTTTTGTCAAACCAACGCTCGGGCAAGTTGTCTTTCAACCACTGACGTACTTCTGCTCGACGGGCTTCGGCCTCAGGGGTATATGTCAACATAATTACATTGTTACCGTTTTTCGTGTCACAAGTCCACTTGAGTCAATGAGAATTTCGGCTCACTCACTAGGCTTGCGGGATGGTCGAAGTCGCCGAGCGTTGGACGCACCAGTGGAAAGAACTCTACGAAGAAGTAATCAACACTGGCTTGTGCACGGGATGTGCTGCTTGCGTTATTTCTTGTCCGCATGATGTGATCGGCTATGAACACGAAGAGGGTAAGTACAAACCATTTCATTTAGAAGAAGATCTTGGTCTTGATAATTGTGGTCACGGCGAAAAAGGTTGCACAAGTTGCACACGAGCCTGCCCACGGTTTCGCGCGTGGGAGCCCGAGGCTGACATGCACTTGTTCGGTCGCCAACGCAAAGACGAAGAAATGTACGGACAATATCGACAACTGTTGATGGTTCGAGCCGCCGACGAGCAGACTCACAAAAAAGGACAAGACGGTGGATTCGTCGGTGCGATGTTGATCTGGTTATTGAAACATGACTACATCGACGCTGCG
>CAXNFV010000089.1:0-5182 GCA_964201675.1 Ilumatobacteraceae bacterium
CAAATTCAACAAACCGATCTCTGAAAACTAGATAATTCTCGTCAAGATCAGACCATCTGCCTTGCATCACTTCACGCAACCAAGCAACACGCTCAGCCATAGCCACACCGTTTGGCGAAGGGATTTCAGTTACTTCATCACACACTCGCACTGGCAGTACTCGCAATTTCGCAAAGGCACTAGCTGTCTGCCGACAACGCAATAACGGACTTGAAATAATTTCAACTTCTTTGCCAACGAAGATTCGATCAAGTTCGTTAGCCACATCTGCGGCTTGCCGACGACCAAGATCATCGAGATCTGGGTCTAGCGCAGTATCCCATCCGCCAGATGCTCGACCATGTCGAACCAACGCAATTTGAATCGCTTGCAAATCGTCTCGTGCTATTCGAATAGCCAGCGATCGCGCGCCGGCCCAGTCTCGCCTTGTTTGATGAACCATTCAGTTCCGAATGCAAGTCGAAAAATTTCATCGGTCATGTTCAAAAAAAATGACGTGTCCGTGATCTGACTTTTATGACAGGCGATCGCCAATTTCTTCTGCTCACAATATTTCTGAACATCCACGCGATGTGTTATTGCACTTTCTGGCTCACCCATCGGATTACCGTCGTCGGCCGGACTATCTGGATCAAAATCTCCAATACCTTCTGTCTCACTTAGAATCTCGGGATTATTCAAAGCCATCTCACGCATTTGACGAAACGAATCTCGATTAGTAGTCATCTCAAAGACGCTTTTTACCCCCGCTAAAACACCCGCACGACTTCCAACTTTGTGCACCGCGATGTGATCCGGGTGACCATAGTTTCCGTGCCAGTCGTAAATTGTCAGAGCATCAGCATTCTCTTGACGCAAGATATCAGCCAGTCGTTCAGCAGCGACTTCAATATCAATGTTTATAAACGCCGCGGGGTCACTATTTTGCGCCCAGCCCGTCATCCCAGAGTCTTTGTAGCCAAGCATCTCAAGACGCGAGATCCCTAAAACTTTGGCTGATGCTGTGACTTCTTTAAACCTGCGATCAACGAGAGTTTCACCAGTTTGCAAATCGCTAGGCACCTCACCGTAAGCGCCATCAGTTGCAACAACCAGAACAACACGGTGGCCTTCTGCACTCGCGCGCGCAATCGTGCCACCAGTTGCAAGACACTCGTCGTCAGGGTGAGCGTGAAAGCAGACAAGAGTCGACACAAGAACTAAACCTAGCGAGAAATTTCTTTGACGATACCCCGATCAAATAAATCTTCGATGTTTTTGATTCCCCAATCAATCAAAACTTCACGAGAATTTGCTCCTGCATGCTCGGGTGCGTCGGGTATCGGCACAGTCGTCCGAGAAAATCTTGGTGCTGGTGCCGGTTGCACCGCGCCAGCAATTTCAATAAATGTATTGCGCGCAACATTGTGTGGGTGCTTCGCCGCTTCGCTCATCGTCAACACGGGAGCAAAACAAACATCAGTGCCTTCCATGATCTGGCACCACTCAGCCTGCGACTTTGTTGCAAAAACATCGACCAAACGCTGCTTCAGCATCGACCACTTCGTGCGATCTTGTTGACCTGCAAACTCAGCATCACTTGTCAAGCCCGTGAGTTGAAGCAACAGTGCATAAAACTGGGGTTCAATCGAGCCGATCGAAACAAACTTTCCGTCACTGCACTTGTAGACATCGTAAAAATGTGCGCCGGTATCAAGCATGTTGGTGCCACGGGTATTTTCATCATGCATTCCAATATTTTTAAAACCCCAAAACATCGACATCAAGATTGCCGAACCATCGACCATTGCCGCATCAACAACTTGACCGACTCCACTGCGTTGCGCTTCAAGCAAGCCACAAACCACGCCATAGGCCAACAACATTCCACCACCACCAAAATCACCGACCATATTTAGAGGTGGCACGGGCGCCTCACCTGCACGACCAAAGTGTGCAAGCGCGCCTGCTAGTGCAATGTAATTAATATCGTGACCCGCCGAATTTGCGTAAGGCCCGTCTTGACCCCACCCAGTCATTCGACCAAATATAAGTTTCTTGTTGCGCGCGATACAAACGTCCGGACCGATACCAAGGCGCTCCATTACACCTGGACGAAAACCTTCAATCAGCGCGTCGGCACTTGCGACTAGTTGCAACAGAGTTTCAACTCCATCTGGCTGTTTCAAATCAATCGCAATATTTTTTCGACCCCGCAACATCACATCCCAATGCGCGCCATTGACGGGCGCGTCGCGCACCGCCTGCACCCGCTCTACGCGCACAACTTCAGCGCCCATGTCGCTGAGCATCATCGCAGCAAACGGCCCTGGCCCAATACCCGCAATCTCAATTATCTTGTAACCCGCCAACGGGCCACGCGATGCGCCAGAGTTAGCCATCAGTGTTTTGCCACGAATTCAGAAATTAACTCGACCAAAAATCCCCAAAGTGGTTTGGGCATGTCGTGACCCATGTCTTCAACTAAAACAAACTTTGCATTAGGGATCAACTCGGCCGTTCGCTCACCACCCGAAGGAGAAATCAAAGTGTCATCTTTGCCGTGAATTACAAGTGTCGGCGTTTTAATCGCTCGCAGTTGCTCGGTGCGCCGACCCGATGCATAAACAGCAGCCAGTTGTCGGTTTGATCCCTGCGGATAATACATTCGGTCGAAATCACGCGCCGCAGAAGTTTTTGAAAATTCATCGCTGCGATATTTCTTCGAGTGATAAACCTGATACACAATAGAATGATCAATATAACCCGCTCGATCAGACGGACTCGCCGACAACAATGCTCCGATCGCTTCAGGAGTTGACTGACCATATTCTGGTTCGCCAGTCATTGACATCACCGAAATCAGCGATCGCACTCGCATTGGGTGCTCAATCGTCAACACTTGGGCAATCATCCCGCCAAGTGACACGCCGAAGATATGTGCACGGTCAATTTTTAGATGGTCAAGCAAGCCGACTACATCGTTCGCCATATCAGAAAGCGTGTATGGCACAGGCGGCACAGGTTCTTCAAGCAAGGCCGCTTTCAATGTCGCACCAAGATCAACCTCAATACCATCAAATTTTGTCGACAAACCGCAGTCCCGGTTATCAAAGCGAATCACGAACAAATTCTTGGCGGCGAACATTTTGCAATATTCGGTATCCCACTTGACCATTTGGGCTCCGTGTCCTTCCATTAACACGAGAGCCGGGTTTTTAGGGTCACCAAATGTTTCGTACTCAAGTTCAATTGTCGGAGATACTTTTGCGCGAGCCATATTTTTTTGCTTAGCCTTTCTTATTCTTGAAGTAATCGGCGTTTTTGATCTTCAAACTCGGCCGTAGTTATCGATCCGCGGTTGAGAAGTGCCTCGAGACGCTCAAGTTGCTCAACAACCGAGTCATACACAAACGAACCGCTGCCACTGACATGAATCGCTTCTTGAATGATGTTTTGCACTTGTTCAGGTTTACGAATATCACTAAATAATTGTTGACCGTCGTCGCTAGCCGACTCAATCAACAAATCACCAGCACCGAGCAATCTTTCAATAATTGATTGCGCAAAATTAACATTGTTGACTCGATCAAGCGGAATCTCGACTCCGCGTCGCGCCAAAACTCCTTCGCGATAAATCACACGCTGCGAGGTAACGACGAAAAAAGTAAAATACCACTTCAGACCAACGAAACAGATCGAGCCAATTGATGCGACCAAGGCGACTAGCAAAACACGATTCACGCCTATCTTCAACGAAGCATTAGCGATTTCTTGAGCTCTAAAAAGGGCTACCACAAGAAGAATCGCAAGCACAGTCGGCTTGGCAAACACCACCCAGTGAGGATGAAGATCAAGATGCACTTGCTCATCAGGATTCAAAAGTTTTCGCGAGTACGCCATTGCCTGAGTTTACAGATTCGTAACTTAGGGACTTAGTCAACACCCGTAAAATAAAATAAAATCGGTATCACCCCTGAAACTTTCTCACTTTTCATCAGTTCCGGTTCGCATGCCTTTGGCGTGTCGTCCACTGAGACTTTAAAACCCATGTCACCATCGCTCATCCAGTTCCTGAAAGCCTGCCAATAAGTATCTGGGCCAGCGATTAACACCAACCGAGCATCTTCACGCTTTGTGCAATTGGTTTCAATCTTTATTCTGCCCGCTTCGTCAGAACCATATGCCAACCCAATCAGCCCGGACCATGCTCGGTAATACATAGTTTGACCTCTTGCATTAATCCCTCTAGTTTGATCAAAGAATTGGTAATAATTCTTCGATTCAGATGCACCGGCGAGTTTGAGCTGCAAGACGATTTCTTTTTGTTTTGAATAATCGACTACATGTTCAAATCCAAATCCCACATTAAAAAGAACACAAACTAATAAAACCAGGTGGTGCCACCGCTGAAACACTCTTCCAACCATGATTTCAAAATATTTGACCGAGCCAATTATGACTAATGAGATTCCCAACGGTTGGAGAATCTGATGTCTGGTGTACCACGATGTTCTTCCCAAAAAAGTAGTCACGTAAAGAACCAACATTGATAAATTTGTGCCTAAAAAACCATACAAAATATATGGATAGATTCCGACAAACAGCATTATGAACCCAGTCAGAATAACCAAAACTGAAGGTCGGTACTTCAAATCGGCTCTTCGCCCCAAATAGTACAACCCAGCACCTATCGCGAAAGCAATAGCGAGGGCATTTAGGGAGCCACCAATCACACCAGTTGTCACATTGTGATACGCAACTTGTTCAGGCCAATATAAAGTCCTCAAAGTCCAATACAAAAAAGGCAGAATTAGAAAGACACTGTTTCTTATCAGCCATCGAAAATGCTCTACCAAATTTGTTGTCTTTGAAAGAAAGAATAAGTGAGCAATCGGCAGCAGATAGAAAAACAACATTGAATGCATCTGAAAACTCAAGAAAAATAGAACTATGCAAAAATACTTAACGGCGGGTGACTTGAATGTGACAAGTAAATACCACCCGAAAAAAAAGAAGAAATAAGCCTCTGAATAGTGAAATACCATCAAAGCAACTCTCGCGGTGTTAAACGGTAGAACTAAAAAGAGAAGGGTCAGAATCTTTCTTTCAGCAAGGCTTAAAAAGTAAAACTTTTGAGAAATACCATATAAAAAAATTCCAGCACAGAAAAAACCAAAAAATATGAAAAGGCGCATAAAAG
>CAXNFV010000090.1:0-5169 GCA_964201675.1 Ilumatobacteraceae bacterium
ACAAAATTGCCGAGCCATTGCAAGTAGTAGCCAATCGGTCCTTTGTCAAAACCCAACTCTGCTCGCAATGCGACGCGTTCTTCTTCGCTCGCAACAGGCAACAGAATTGTTGCGAGATCCACAGGTATCAAACGCAACAACAAAGAAACACCGAAGGTAACAAGTAGCAACACAATCAAAAGTTGCGCAACTCTTTGCAACCAAAAACTTATCTTCGACACCGGGTCCCCTCGTATTTTAAAATGTTTCTGGTAATCGCCTTTTGCAGGCTAGACGAGAACTCATCAAATCGGCAAGTAAACAAAAAGGGTGGTAGCGCTTGCGCACTACCACCCTTTTGAATTAACTACGAATTACTTGGTTGACCAAACACCTGTCCAGTCAATACCGAAGTTTGTGATCAACTTGCGTGGCCCACCTGCAGCAAGACCCAATTCACCAACCCCACCGAGTTTGTTGTAGGTCAACTGATACTGAGTGAACTGAATGTTGGTCAAGTGAGCTTCTTTTTGCAACTGTTCGGTTGCCTGCATATACAGCTTCTTTGACTTCGCCTTGTTCGGCTCGGCTCGTGCTGCAAACAACAAGTTCTCGCTCACTTCATCTTTGAAACTCGAAAGATTCAAGATGCTGTATAAAACTTGCAGACTGGCCAAGGCTGGTGAGAGCTTGGCTGCACCGCGCAAGAAGTGCGTTGGGTTGCCACCTGATGTGTCACTGACGATGAACGGAAGGATGAACGCAGTTCCTGTTCCTTCCATCAACAACAATGGCAACATCTGAAACTGCATCGGAAATGCTTTTTGAATGGCTTCAGCTGTTGTTACTGACAACAGGTTGACCTTGATTCCCGCTGCTTCGCACATCTCTTTAACGAGTTGTGCGTTAGCAGTTGAGTCTGCTGAGGCACTTATGTAAGGGAAACTGAACTCCATGTCCTTGCCTGTTTCAGCCTTGTAAGCCGCTACATACTCTTTCGCTTTCTTCAAGTCGTAGCCTGCGTAACCCTTTGGGTTATACATGATGTTTGCTTTTCCGACGATCGAATCTGGAATAGTGCCTAAGCCCTTAACGCGAACCTTGTTCCATTTCACTCGGTCTAATGCGTGTGAATAGGCAAGTCGCGCGTTCTTGCTGCTGAACGGTGCGATCTTGTGGTTCAGCCAATGAGACCCATACCATCCTTCTTCTGAGCGAATAGTTGTCAACTTCTTGTTCTTTGCCAAATCAACCATCTGTTTGGCTTCGCCCGCAATTGAGAACATTGACGCGGCGAACGTTCCACTCTTCACACCGCTAACGCGAGGTTGCGCGTCTGGCAAGAATGTAAAGGTGATGCCGTCAAGGTATGGCAACGCGCCACCCTTGGCGTCTTTGCGCCAATAGTTATCGTTTTTCGCGACAACGAGTTCGGTCAACTTGTGCGAGACATATTTAAACGCACCAGTACCAACCGGCACTGTCGAACAAGTCGAACCAGTTATCTGACCGACTGATCGAGCGAATGCACGACCTGACGCGTACAGCGTCTCTGGGAATGTCGCATCTGCGTTGTACAACTTCACAGTTACTGACATCGCACCTGTTTTAACGACTTCGGTGATGTTTGCGTTAAATCCAGCACTGGTACCTGAAGATGGCGATTTTGGAGTTCGGCCAATCAGCGAGTTGAGATACAAAGTACCGCGACCAGCTTCAAGATTCAGTTGCAGCGCCGTGCCGTCAAGTGGTGTGCCGTCATGAAACTTGATGCCATCACGCAATACAAGACTCCAAGTCTTGTAGTCACCACTACTTTCAAACGACTTAAGAAGATAAGGCACAATCTTGCCGTCGGCGCGTTGCTCGACCCATGTTTCGTAAATTGTGCGACCTGCCATCAATGACGAGTTAGCCAAGTTGTCTGCCATACAGAAACCTGGGAACGAGTCGAAAATACCAACAGTGATATTTCCGCCGCGCTTCGGAGTGTCGGCAACGGATGCACCGCTGGTCGATACTTGACTGAGTGACGCGACGAGTGCAATTGCCATTACGGCAGCAACCTTGCGACGACCTCCTGTGAATAACTTCTTCATTATTGATTTCCCCCTTCGGAAATAGGTTTTGTACCTTTACCAAACGATACACGCCTTGCCACCCTGTGTCAAAAGTTACTAACTATTTGTTTGCCCTGAATTTGGGCTGTCGCCGAACCTAGGCCAATTTTGACTTAACTAAATTAGCGATTTTGGCGCCATCGGCGCTTGACCCGACATGGGCACGCACGGCTTTAACCACTGCACCCATGGCTTTCGGGCCGATCAGGCCTTGCTTTGTTGCCTCGCCAATCGCCGAGTCGACAATTTTTTCAAGGTCAGCATCGCTTATTTGTGCGGGTAAATATCGCTCGAGAATCGCCAACTCGGCCCGTTCTGCGGCTTCTGCATCATGGCGGCCTGCTTCCTTATATATATCTGCTGATTCGGCGCGTTTTTTTGCCTCGGCGCTAATCACAGTCAGAACTTGCTCGTTCGTTAATTCAACTGCCTCAGCGCCCGCAACTTCGGCGTTCATGATCGCTGCCAATGTCATGCGCAACGTCGAAGTCTCGACTTCGTTGCGTAGTTTCATCGCATTGGTCAAATCTGACTTGAGTTGATCTTTGAGACTTGACATTTTTGTCACTCCGTTAGTTTTCTTGCCTGCATTGCTCTGATTCGGATTTGTAATTGCATCAATTAGCGTAGTGCACACCATGAACAACGAAGTGTTCGAACTGTTTTTCGCGATGCTCAGTTTGGGTACGCTCGGTTTTGGCCTCGTCGTCTTGTTCGCACGAGTCTTTAAAGCCAAAAAATTTTTGGTTGAAGTTCAAAAAATTGCGCTGCCGCTTGCTGCCTTAATCACGACAACAGCAATGTTCGGAAGTCTTTATTTTTCAGAAATCGTCAACTACGTGCCTTGTCGGCTGTGCTGGTACCAGCGCGCAGCGATGTATCCGTTGGCGATTCTGCTTGTGGTTGCAAACTTTAAAAAATTTAAGTTCATGAAAACTGCCGCAGTTTTGCTCGCTTCTGTCGGTGGAGCAATTGCTGTTTACCACTGGTTCCTTGAACGCTTTCCAGATCTTGATGCTGGGGTTTGTGATGCAAAACTGCCGTGCTCAGTCGTGTGGTTCGAAAACTTTGGCTTCGTGACTCTTTCATTTATGGCATTCACCGCGTTCTTTACGACAATCGTTCTAGTTACAATTCGCACAACAGAAAAATAGAGGAATAGAGGAATAATGGCAACAAAAAAATCTTCTTCAAATAAATCGGTTTGGCTGATTGGCGGCATCGCTGCTTTGATCGCAGTCGCCGCAATTATCGCAGTCGCGTCACAATCTGGCACCGACGAAGTCGTCTCAGGCCTCGAGGAGTTTCACCCAGTTGAAATTGTTGGCGACTCTCTTCCAGAATTTTCAGGCACGGCAACCGACCCTGCGATCGGCATGATGGCGCCAGTTCTCACCGGTCAAGGTTTCACAGGCAACAAAATTGTCACTTCGCC
The DNA here is from genome assembly GCA_964201675.1 of Ilumatobacteraceae bacterium. GTDB lineage: Bacteria > Actinomycetota > Acidimicrobiia > Acidimicrobiales > Ilumatobacteraceae > BACL27. Next base: position 3,535 of record CAXNFV010000090.1, read on the forward strand.
TGGCGCACCGACATTACTCGTCTTTCTCGCCCATTGGTGCGGGTTTTGTCAACGCGAAGTACCACTACTCGTAGAATGGAATAGTTCTGGTGAAGTGCCGAGTGGGCTTGATGTGATTGCAATAACTACTTCGACCGATCCTGCGTCGCCGAACTTTCCACCATCTGAGTGGTTGGCCCGCGAAGAGTTTCCGGCATTGTGGCCAGTAATGACCGACAGTGGCGAAAAAACGGCTGCAAATGCAATGGGTGTTTCTGGGTTTCCATTTTTTGTTCTGCTCGATTCGAGCGGCAAAGTAGTGTTGCGAATCAGCGGTGAAATTGAAACAGATGTTCTTACTGAAAGCATCAATAAAGCGCTCGGCGTCTAACGCGCTTCAATCGCTCTCGTTATAACGGCACGACACCGCTGTTCAACATCACTGCATACCGACGGAGCGCAATAATGAATTCAGACCAAATTCCTGTAGCCCATACACCACCGGGGGGTTATGGCGAAAAATTTCCTCCGCTAATTCTCGGCGAATGCACTGAACCGCTTGTGCAAGGCGCCCCCGACCTTCGTGGCATTTGGAAGACAATTCGTGCCGAGCGTGCTGGAGTCAGCGTGCCTGCCGACGACCGAATCATGTCGTATACGGAGCGCATCGAACAGTGCGGCGACAGAATTGTTGACTGTGGTGGCGGCACGATCGCCGATGCTCGAGCCGATGGCACAGAAGTCAACGGCGTTCATGATGTCTGGGTCTTTGACTTCAAAACACCGATTCATGTGGTCGCGAGTTACGAAGATGGCGTTTTCGTGCTGAGACCAGTTGGTTTGCCCGGAATTGAAGTCACGCGGCGCCTCGACGCCGATGGCCACATGATTTGGACTCGACCAGATTTGGGTGGTCTAAAGGTGACTCTCGAGCGCGTTAGCGACCCGATCTAACTAATTTTACAACCTGCCGATAACCGGCTCGCTATATTGGGAATGATTCTCATTATTGCTAGAGTGGTTCGCATGAGAAAAACCAACAAATTAGTTTCGACATTTATCGCCCTGATAGTTCTTGCCAGTTGCACCAGTACAAGCGATTCGACAAGCACGAAAGAGTCAAGTACCGAAACAACAACCAGACCCATGGTTGCGGGTTTGCCGGTTATCGCCGTTACATACTCGGTGATTGGCGACATCGTCTCGCAACTCGTTGGCGATAATGCCAGCGTAAATGTGGTTATTCCAGATGGTCAAGACCCACACGACTTTCAACCGTCTGCCAAAGACATCGAAACAATTAACAACGCAGCCTTGGTTGTATCAAACGGTCTTGAATTTGAAGAAGGCCTCGAGGAAGTTCTCGAAAACATTGCCGGCTCGGGAGGCAACATCTTCATGATCGGCGAACATATCACCGTACGCAAAATTGAAGACGGCGACGAACACGGCGACCAAGATGATGAAGATCACGCTGAAGAAGAAGGCGACGAAGATAGCGACGAGCACAGCGACAAGCACGCTGGTGGCGACCCACACCTTTGGCTATCTCCTGCGACAATGCTCGAAATGCTTCCAGCACTGACTACTGCGCTTAGTGAAGCGATAGGTGCAGATCTTTCTGAGTCTTCAGCGTCTTTAACTGCAAAATTGCAA
>CAXNFV010000091.1:0-5134 GCA_964201675.1 Ilumatobacteraceae bacterium
AAATATTGGGATTTGTAAACCGTTGCCTGGTTACTTGCAAGCGGTGCGCGAAATTACCCAGCGCTACGGCACACTTTTAATTTTTGATGAGGTGAAAACTGGCATCACATCTGGTTGGGGTGGAGCGACTGGCGAACTCGGCGTCACGCCAGACCTTGTTGCACTCGCCAAATCGATCGGCGGCGGTTTACCACTCGGCGCTTTTGGTGGCAAGCGCGACTATATGGACACGATCACCGATGGCAGAGTCGTCCACCTCGGCACATACAACGGCAACCCGTTGTGCATGGCTGCAGCCAAAGCCGTGCTGCGCGAAGTTTGCACACGCGAAGCAACACAATCCGCAATCAAATTGAACACGCGACTTGTTGATGCTTGCTCTGGGGTTGTTGACCGTGCGGGATTAGAAGCAAATGTTGTGCAGTTCGGCGCCAAAGGTTGCATAACTTGGTCGCGCGAGCCGATTCAAAATTATCGCGACTACAAAGCCACAGATTTTGATCTCGCATACGCCCAATGGATTCATGGCATCAACCGCGGAATACTTTTGCCGCCAGGACTCGACGAACAGTGGTTGATTTCAATCATGCACGGCGAAGCCGAAACCCTCAATTATGCAAATGCATTTCAAGAATTTGTTGACGAACTTTTAGTTTGAGATAAATCAAACGATAAAAGTTTTTGATGGCGCAAAACTCTCCATCGGCTTCACGAATGTTGTTGCGCGGATTAACCCGTCGTTGCGCTCATTGTGGTCAGCGAGGCGCTTTTTTCGTTTCGTGGTTTAAAACCCAAGATCAATGTCGCGGGTGCAATCTTTTGTGGCGACGCAATTTAGATGGCTTCATGCTCGGAGCATCAGCGGTCAGTTTTATTCTCACTGGTGGTGCATTGGTCACGACACTGGCAGTCGGCGCGTTGATTACTTATCCCAACATCGCAATTATTCCGCTACTGATTTCGACGGTTGGCACAACACTGATCGTCGGCATTCTCGGATATCCAATTTCATATACAACTTGGTTGGCGATCGACTTGATCATGCGCCCTCTTGAATTTGACGAGATAGCGAACAGTCCCACCAAATAAGCGAATCGATAAAAGCCATATGCCGTATGGGCTTTAGGATGCTTGACCGAACATCTGTTCGTGTGTAGGGTTGCGTACAACACCCCATACCTAAGGTGCTCAATTCAAACACATCAATCACAAAACATCAACTATCACAAATAGCCAGGCCAAGCCAGATCAAATTCTCCACATAACTAGAAACCAACAAACGAAAGGCAAGACAATATGAGTAATGAAAAAGACAAAGCCCTCGAAGTAGCCCTTGGGGCAATCGACAAGCAGTTCGGCAAAGGGTCGATCATGCGCATGGGCGATAAGCAAGGCCTTGAGATTGAGTTCATCCCAACTGGTGCGTTGCCGCTAGACATCGCGCTGGGCATCGGTGGCGTTCCTCGCGGACGCATCGTCGAAATCTTCGGTCCAGAGTCGTCAGGTAAATCAACCTTGGCAATGCACATCGTGGCCGAAGCCCAACGCAACGGTGGTATTTGCGCTTATGTTGACGCAGAACACGCAATGGATCCGATTTATGCCAAAGCAATCGGTGTTGATACAGATAATTTGCTGATCTCACAACCAGACACTGGCGAGCAAGCACTTGAAATCGTAGACATGTTGGTGCGCTCCGGTGCGCTCGATGTTGTCGTCATCGACTCGGTTGCCGCGCTTACTCCACGAGCCGAAATTGAAGGTGAAATGGGTGACAGCCACATGGGTCTGCAAGCTCGACTCATGAGTCAGGCAATGCGCAAACTCACGGCCAACTTGCACAAGTCGAATACCGTTGCCGTATTCATCAACCAATTGAGAGAAAAAATTGGTGTGATGTTTGGTTCTCCAGAAACAACCCCAGGCGGTCGCGCACTCAAGTTCTATTCGTCGGTTCGCCTAGACATCCGTCGAATTGAAACAATCAAAGACGGCGTTGAAGTCGTCGGTTCTCGCACTCGTGTCAAGGTTGTGAAAAACAAAGTTTCGCCACCGTTTCGACAGGCAGAATTCGACATCATGTACGGCAAAGGCATCAGTCGCGAAGGTGCAGTGCTTGACATGGCAGTCGAAATGGGAATCGCCAAAAAATCTGGCGCATGGTTCACCTATGACGGTGAGCAACTTGGTCAGGGTCGCGAGAATGCCAAGCAGTTTCTCTCAGAGAACACCGAAGTAATGGTGCAGATGGCAGATCGAGTTCGCCGACAATCAATGCCGGTAGTTGAGCCTGAGATCGCAAAAATCAAACCAGCCGATAACTCGATTGACAAGACCGACAAGGTCGACGCGATCGCAAAGACTGAAAAAACTGAAGCGCTCACCACAGCCAAAACTGTTGCGGCAAAGCCCACCGCTGAAAAAGCGAGCAAGAAGGCTTTCACGGCCAAAGACGATCAGCCAATTCAGTTATAACAAATCGCTAACTAATACTGCCAATTAGATAACGCGGCCGGTGGGTTTTGAGTCCCACCGGCTTTGGCATTTTAGATATTGCCACTGATATCTAGGCGATAAAATAGAAAAGTCGTGACCCGCAACTATTTCGTTCGCACTTTTGGGTGCCAAATGAACGAACACGACTCAGAGCGCATCTCAGGGCTTCTTGAATCAGACGGAATGACAAGTGTCGACAGTGTTGCGGCAGCAGACGTCGTGGTGATCAACACCTGTTGTATTCGCGAAAATGCTGATGACAAGTTTTATGGCACTCTGAGCCAGTTGAAGAACTGGAAGACAGAACAAGAAGGTCGCCAAATTCTTGTTGCCGGATGTTTGGCGCAAAAAGATCGTGATGCAATTTCGAAGCGCGCTCCGTATGTTGATGTCGTGATTGGCACCCACAATGTGCATCGCGCCGCAGAGTTACTAGAGCAAACCCTAGATGGTCGACCAGTCACCGAGATCCTTGAAGAGGCGATACTTGACGATCACACGATGTTTCCGAGTGCCTTGCCGATGCGTCGAGAAGTCTCGTATAACGCCTGGGTAACCATTCAAATTGGTTGTGACAATACGTGTGCGTATTGCATCGTGCCTGCGGTGCGCGGCAAGGAGATCTCGCGTCCGGCGTCTGAGATTCTTGCCGAGGTCGAGTCTTTGGCGCGCAGTGGCGTCACGCAGATCTCTTTAATCGGGCAAAATGTCAACAGTTATGGGCGCGACCTTTCGTTGTCGGCGCGTGCAGCCGGCAACACGACTATCAAGCCCAAGCCACAATTCGCCGAACTGCTACGCAAGGTTGGCCAAGTTGATGGCGTTCGGCGAGTGAGATTTGTTAGTCCGCATCCAAAAGACATGCGTGAAGACACTTTTTTGGCAATGGCCGAGACACCTAACGTTGTTGAGCACCTGCACTACCCGTTGCAATCTGGTTCCGACAATGTTCTTGCATTGATGCATCGTGGCTACACGGCTGAGCGTTACATGAGACAGTTGGTGCAAGCCAGAGCGATGATAGAAGACCTTGCCGTCACGACAGATGTGATCGTTGGGTTTCCGGGAGAGACAGAACAAGATTTCATGCAAACAGTTGAAGTTTGCGCCGAAGCATGTTTTGATTCTGCGTTTTCTTTTATCTTTTCACCACGCCCAGGTACGCAAGCCGCAAAGATGGTTGAAAAATTCATCGACCCGCAGTTGGCTGTCGAGCGCTACGAACGACTCAAAATAGTGCTCGACCACTCTGCAGTTATCAAGCATCGGGCTCGAATTGGTCGAATCGAAGATGTCGTAGTCGAAGGTATGAGCAAAAAAAATCCGCATTTAACAACGGGTCGCACACGTCAAAATAAGATTTTGCATTTCAGTTCTCCTGAGAGTCTTCGTGTGGGTACGTATGCCAAGGTCGAAGTAACCGATGCAGCGCGGTTTCATTTGTCGGGTCATCTAGTCGAAGTCGGTGACGCGCCAACGCATAAGGTGCGAATCGCTGTCTCAAGTGACAATTGATTTTCTCAGAGCACTAAAAAGTTTCAAATGAGCACCAAGCCCGTAGTCATCGTCGGCCCGACAGCCAGTGGAAAATCCTCGGTGGCGATGGCGGTTGCACAGGCCGAAACATCGACTAATTCACCGATACATATTGTGGCAGTTGATGCGATGCAGGTCTATCGCGACATGAATATCGGCACCGCAAAGCCAACTGTTGCCGATCAGACGCTTGTGCCGCATCATTGCATTGACCTTGTTGACAGCCATGAGCGGTTCACCGTCGCAGAATTTAAAAAAAGTGCGACGACTGCACTTGAGTCAATAGCCAAAGTTAATGGCCGACCGCTGTTTGTGGCTGGTACGGGTTTATATCTGACTGCGGTAATCGATGATTTGGTTTTGCCTGGTGAGTTTCCAGAAACCCGAGTTGTACTCGAGCAAGAATTAAACACAGCCACTTTGTTTGAGCGACTCAATGATCTTGATCCAGACGCGGCCCAAAAAATTGAACGATCAAACCGTCGGAGAATTGTTCGAGCACTTGAAGTGTGCATCGGTAGTGGAAAGCCATTTAGTAGCTTTGGTCCGGGCACGAGTGCCTACCCAGAAAACGGAGTTATTCAAATTGGTCTACGTTGGAGTCGCGATCGACTTGCTCAACGCGTAGCCGACCGCGTGCATGCGATGATGAACGAAGGTTTACTCGCCGAAGTCACCGCGCTGAGAAACTCGAAAAACGGGTTATCCCGTACCGCCGCACAAGCCCTCGGTTATCGCGAATTGCTTGTTCATCTTGAAGGCAAAATGAGTCTTGACGAGGCGGTTAACGAAACAATCATTCACACCCGCCAATTTGCGGTTCGTCAAGAGCGATGGTTCAGACGAGACCCGCGAATCAAATGGGTTTCAATCAGTGAAGACCCGGTTGGCGAAATTGTGCCCGTAGTTGCCAAACATTTACGCTAGACATCAATCATCATGCAAGTCGTTGTAACAAAGCATCATGGACTCGGAAATGACTTTCTTGTGCTCGAAACATCACAATTTGAAGGCGCGCACGAAGTTGAAGTCACGAAAATAGATTGGCCGACCATTGCCAAGCAATGGTGCAATCGCGACACAGGTGTAGGTGCCGACGGTT
>CAXNFV010000092.1:0-5103 GCA_964201675.1 Ilumatobacteraceae bacterium
TGGGTGACCCAGCCCATCAAAGCAACTTCGACCGGCGGCATGAAGATAGTTGCTGTCGCCGAGGGCGACTGCGCAGTCGACTCTCAAACAATTGTTATCACCGACGCTACGACTTCGTGCTCAATAAGCGTTGCCGTAACCCCTGCCAAAAAATACATCCACGCCGAGTTGATTGCTCCAATCGATAAGCGGTCTACGAAGAATGGTTGGTCAACTGTTGGTTTCATGTTTGGCGGCGCAGCATATGGCGGTGAACGAGCGTTATTCCAAATCTCAAAACGCGGAAAAGCTTCGCTTCAATTTAAGAAGAAAAGCACAGACGGGTGCGTCATCGCATTAATGGATACATGGACGCTTGTTGCGGTTGTAACAAATTCAAAGTCAGCACAAAACCCAAGGTATACGGCCCAGGCAGTTAGCAAGCCGATCACTGTCAAATACCAGCTCAGCATTGGCGCCAATGATTGTGTCGCGACGTATGGAAGTTGAAAAAACTGAGGGCACTAGTGCTAGCAAGCATCTCTGGCTTTGTTGTGCCGCCTGTCAGCAGCGTTTCTGCCGAGTCACCAACACCGATTGAAGTGAGGGTCATTGGATATTCAGTGAACAATGAGCCACTTATAGCGAAGCGATTTGGTGAACCTGGGGGAAAGGTGGTGGTTGCCGTCGGATCAATTCACGGACATGAAAAAACTGGCATTCGCATCGTGCGCGAAATGCAACTCCAACCCGTTTCCCCGGAGTACGACCTCTGGGTGATCGACACTGCAAACCCCGATGGCAATAGAGCCAACACGCGACAGAACGCGAACGGAGTTGACCTCAACCGCAATTTTCCAAAACTCTGGCGCAAAAAGACCTGTCCGTCGAAATACTGCTCAGGGAAGCGACCTGGTTCTGAGCCAGAGACTCGGGCACTAATGAAATTCTTCAAAGAAATCAGCCCGCAACTCGTGGTTTTTTACCACTCTGAAGGTGAAGTTTTGGTGCTTCCATCCAACGGAGTTGCCAAACCACGAGCGGTTCGTGCATACAGTCGGCTGCTGTCACTTCAAATTACAAACGATTTCTGCGGCCTGTCTGATTGCTCAGGAAATGCGACGCAGTACCTAACTGCCACGATTCCTTCTTCGACATCGTTTGTCGCCGAACTTCCGTGTCATGATCGATGTTTAAAAGATGCGGCGATACAACTACACATTCAGGGATTCTGGTCGGCCGCAGAACATGCGTAAGGCAAAAGTCAATGTGGTAAATCTTTGCGAAGCGTCAGCGATTTAGCGCCTTTCGCCCCTTGGCGATGCTGACTCTGTTTAAGCGACTGACTAGAAAAAAAGTTAACGGCGGCCGGTGGCGAAAGATGAGATGCGGCGCACGAGACTGCGGGGGGCGAAGTCAGAGACGGTGACTAATCCTTTATAAAAAGCGCCAGGCACACTCAACGCACGCCCGCGCGCAACATCACGTAAACCGGCGCAAGCAACATCTTTGGTCTCAAGCCACGCAAAATCAGGAAACTCGCGAGCAACTTGCTCCATGCTCGAAATATTTTGAAATTCGGTGCGAGTAAGACCTGGGCACAAAGCGGTCACACGCACCCCGGTGCCACGCAACTCTTCGTGCAACGCCCCGGACAGACTCGTGACGTAAGCCTTGGTTGCACTGTAGACAGCCAGTCGCGGCGATGGTTGAAAACTGGCCACGCTCGAAACATTCAAAATATAACCACGGCCCCGCGGGACCATCGCTTTTGCTGCGGCGTGCGACAAGCGAGTCAACGCCAAAACATTTAGTTGAATCTCACGCGACAGACGATCAACATCGATCTCATGCATTAAACCTGAAGAGCCAAAGCCAGCGTTGTTGACGACAAGATCAATTGGCGTTTTTGTTGAGTCGACAATGCGCGCTTCAACTGAAGCAACACCATCAGTAGTTGAAAGATCAGCGACAATCACTTCAACATTTTTGAAACGCGCAGCCAGCGACTCAAGTCGATCGGCACGACGTGCGACGACAACCAAAGACGCGCCAGACATTGCAAGTTGAACGGCAATCTCTTGGCCGATACCGCTAGATGCACCAGTCACCAAAGCGCAGGTGAATGGATATTTTGCCATGACGATGCTCGCTAGTGAGCAGAGCCAGCAGAACTACTCGAATTGCCCATGCCACCAGCCGCCGCGAGTCGCGCATGTGCTCGACGTAAATCTGCTTCAACAGTTGCATCGTGCTCGCCACGCATCGCTGTTTGCGCTCGCTCTTGTGCTGCGCGCGCACGAGCCACATCGATACTCTCGGCGAGTTCTGCGCTGTCAGACAAAATTGTCACATGATCTGGTGCAACATCAACAAAACCGCCATGCACAGCAACATCTTGAACTTTGCCGTCAGTCAAATAAATGCGCGTATGGTTTTCGACAAGTGCACCCAAAAAAGTTGTGTGACCAGGCAAGAAAGCAATTTCGCCACCTTCTAACGTGCGAGTGATCACTTGGCGTGCTTCACCCGAGAACAAAACGCGTTCTGGTGAAACCACCTCAACTCTGAGCGAACTTGTCTCTGCCATGACGATTGAAACTTACGCGGCCGAATCTTGAAGTGTCTTAGCCTTGGCCAAAACTTGATCTACGCCACCAACATTCAAGAAAGCCTGCTCTGGTACATCGTCAAGGTCGCCCTTGATGATCGCTTCAAAACTTTCAACAGTCTGTGCAGTTGGCACATATTCACCCTTGACGCCGGTGAACACTTCGGCAACATAAAACGGCTGAGACAAGAAGCGCTGCACTTTGCGAGCGCGCGAAACTGTCATGCGGTCTTCTTCCGAAAGTTCATCCAATCCGAGAATCGCAATGATGTCTTGCAACTCTTTGTAGCGTTGCAAAATTTCTTGCACACGACGCGCGACACCGTAGTGACGATCACCGACAGTTTCTGGTGTCAAAATTGTTGACGTTGACGCAAGTGGGTCGACTGCAGGGTAGATACCCAACGATGCGATCTGTCGCGACAACTCGGTTGTTGCATCCAAGAAAGCAAACGTCGTAAACGGTGCTGGGTCGGTGTAGTCGTCGGCAGGTACGTAAACAGCTTGCAACGATGTAATCGATCGGCCACGTGTCGATGTGATGCGCTCTTGCAACTGGCCCATCTCGTCGGCAAGAGTCGGCTGATAACCCACGGCTGACGGCATACGACCGAGCAACGTAGAAACTTCAGAACCGGCTTGAACGAAACGGAAAATGTTGTCAACAAACAACAACACGTCTTGGTTTTTCACGTCGCGGAAGTATTCGGCCATTGTTAATGCCGAAAGCGCAACGCGCAAGCGCACGCCTGGTGGTTCGTCCATTTGCCCGAAAACTAGGGCTGCTTTTTCGAACACGCCCGACTCTTCCATTTCAAGACGCAAGTCGGTACCTTCACGAGTTCGCTCACCAACACCAGCAAACACCGACACACCGCCGTGCTTGGATGCCACGCGGTTGATCATCTCGGTGATCAAAACTGTTTTACCTACACCTGCACCACCGAACAACCCGATTTTTCCACCGGCCAAATACGGTGTGAGCAAGTCAATAACTTTGATACCTGTTTCAAACATTCGCTTTGAAGGCTCAAGGGTGTCGAACGCTGGCGCCGGACGATGAATCTCCCACCGCTCGGCATCTTTGAAATCGTCGTTATTGCCGTCAAGACAGTCGCCCCACACGTTCCATACGTGGCCCAGAGTTTTGTCACCGACTGGCACAGTGATACCACGGCCTGTGTCACGCACTGGTGTGCCGCGACGCAAACCGTCGGTTGGCTTCATACATACGGCGCGCACGCGACTTTGACCAAGTTGCTGAGCGACTTCGGCCAAAATCACATTTTCTTGACCTTCAACAGTAACTGTGAACTCGAGTGCTTGGTTAAGTTCTGGCAATGACCCGCGCGGAAACTCGACGTCGATAACTGGTCCGGCGATTGCTACTACTCGCCCATCTTTGCGGTCTGTGGTTGCTGTGCTCATATTTTCTCCCTTTTAATTTCGCTTAAAACTTCGTAATTACTACTTAGCTAATTGACTGACATTTCGCGGACAATATCGACATCATCAGAACCCAGCGCCTCGGCGCCACTGACGATCTCCATAATTTCTGTTGTGATCGAATCTTGACGAGCACGGTTCATGATGCGCGACAAATTCTTGATCAACTCTTCGGCATTATCGGTCGCTGATTTCATTGCGCGCTGACGAAATGCATGCTCGCTCGCGGCAGCATTCAAAAGTGCAGCATAAATTCGTGCCTCAACATATCGCGGCAACAAAGTTTGCAAAATCAATTCAGGATCTGGCTCAAATTCATAACTCGCACCCGCGGCCGACTTGCCGTCGCCACCAGCAATAACATCTCGTTCGAGCGGCACAAGTGGGCGGCGCACAACTTCTTGTCGGCCCGACGACACAAATCGTGTATAGACAAGTTCAACACGATCTACTTCACCACTCAAATACAAATCAACAACGAACTGACCAATTGCTTTTGCATTCTCATATTTAGGCGCATCAGAAAACCCGGTGAAACTTTTTGAAGTTTTATACTGACGAAATCTGAAATAGTTCTCGGCCTTGCGACCAACTGGCACGACAAGATAACTTTTTGACGCCAACACATCGGCTTTAACTTCGCCCTCTGTGGCTCGCAAAACTCCGGCGTTGTATCCGCCACACAAACCGCGATCGGCGGTGATCGCGACATAACAAGTCGTGCGAATCTCAGGTCGCGCCTTAAGAAACGCCGATGAATTGCCCGCACCACCAGCAGCCAAGTCTTTGACAACTTCGGTGATCCGCTCGCTGTATGGCACGGCGGCGGCGACTCGCTGTTGTGCTTTGACAATGCGTGAACCAGCAATCAACTCCATTGCGCGCGTGATCTTCTTGGTCGCCTGAACCGATCTGATCCGACTGCGCAAAATGCGCTCTTGCCCGCCCGCCATTTTTAGTTAGACCTACTCTGTTGCGAGCGTTTTTGCGCTCGCCGCTTCGCCAGTTTCACCGGCATCAGTTTTTGTCGGGTCAACAGCACCGGTCTTCTTGGTTGGCACGAATGC
>CAXNFV010000093.1:0-5049 GCA_964201675.1 Ilumatobacteraceae bacterium
GATTTTTGAGGCCGAAGGCAAACTACTTGAAGCCCAACGTATTCGAATGCGGACGATGTTTGATCTCGAGATGATGAAAGAAGTCGGCTACTGCAACGGAATTGAAAATTACTCTATGCACATTGACGGCCGAAAATCCGGCGAACCACCATTTACATTGTTGGATTATTTTCCGAAAGATTATTTGCTTGTTATCGACGAAAGTCATGTGGCGATACCGCAACTGCACGGCCAGTTTGCTGGCGACAGAAGCAGAAAGCAAACTCTGGTTGAACACGGTTTCAGATTGCCATCGGCGATGGATAACAGGCCATTGCAGTTCGAAGAGACAATGGAGAGATTAAATCAATGTATTTTTCTTTCCGCGACGCCCGCCAAATTTGAGCTCTCGCTGAGTGATCAAATTGTTGAGCAGATTGTTCGCCCTACCGGGTTGATCGACCCCGAAGTCATGGTGCGTCCAACTCTGGGCCAAATCGATGACTTGATAGAGATGATCAAATCTAAGACTGCACAAGGCGATCGAACGCTAGTTACAACACTCACCAAAAAGATGTCGGAAGATCTTTCGGAGTATTTGATTGAGCAAGGTCTTCGTGTTCGCTATCTACACTCGAATATTGACACAATTGAGCGGATCGAGATATTGCGCGCCTTGCGACTTGGCGAATTTGATGTTCTGGTCGGAATCAACCTGCTTCGCGAAGGTCTTGACCTGCCGGAAGTGTCGCTAGTCGCAATTTTGGATGCCGATAAGCAAGGTTTTCTTCGCAGTCAAACTTCGTTGATACAAATGATTGGTCGAGCGGCGCGTAACGTTGACGGCCAAGTGATCATGTACGCGGACAATCGAACACCAGCAATGGAATACGCAATCTCAGAGACGGCAAGACGGCGCGAATTGCAAATTGCCTACAATCTCAAACACGGCATCGATCCGCAAACGGTACGCAAGGCAATTGGAGATATCTTGTCGGTTCTACGGCCTGCATCGAGTGGATCCAATGGCGCGCCTTACCCGGGTAAAGGTAAACGCAAGGATCATGAGCGTGACAAAGTCATGCGTGAGTTGAGGGCGCTTCCACATGGCGAATTGGCTCGCCTGGTTGCAACCCTTGAAGAAGAGATGAATCAGGCTGCCGAAGAGTTGAAATTTGAATATGCTGCACGGCTGCGAGATGAAATCAAAGAACTAAAGCGCGAGTTACGAGATGCGCACTAACAGTTTGTAGCCTGCCTGTAATGGCAAATCAGATAGTAGTTCGCGGTGCGCGGGAACATAATCTCAAAAACATCAATGTTGAGTTGCCACGCGACAAATTGATTGTTCTAACGGGCTTGTCGGGTTCAGGTAAGTCAAGCCTCGCGTTTGACACAATTTATGCCGAGGGCCAGCGACGGTATGTCGAATCCTTGAGTTCGTATGCACGTCAGTTCTTGGGTCAGATGGATAAGCCGGACGTGGATCTTATTGATGGACTGTCACCGGCGATTTCTATCGACCAAAAGTCATCTTCAAGAAATCCAAGATCGACCGTTGGCACGATCACCGAGGTTTACGATTATTTACGTTTGCTTTATGCGCGAATTGGTGTGCAACATTGCCCCAAGGACATGACGCGTTTGTCTAGGCAGACACCACAGCAAATAGTTGACCGGATTCTAAAATTTCCAGAGGGAACAAGGTTTCAAGTTCTGGCACCAGTTGTGCGAGGCAGAAAAGGCGAGTACGACACCTTGCTACAAGATCTTGCGGGGCAGGGTTTCTCGCGAGCACGGGTAGACGGTGAAGTGGTAGAAATCAGCGAGTTTCTGAAAAAAGATAAGCGTCTTGCGAAATATGAACAACATCGCATAGATATTATTGTCGACCGACTTGTGCGTAAAGACGGAATCGCCCGCAGGCTTACAGATTCACTTGAAACAGCATTGCGATTAGCCGATGGTGTTGCAGAAATTGAACTGGTCGAGGGTGGCGAACCAATCACGGTGAGTCAACATTTGGCATGTCCTAAATGTGGCACGAGTTTTGAAGAATTAGCACCAAGAAACTTCTCGTTCAATTCACCGTTTGGTGCCTGTGAAACCTGTCTGGGTCTTGGCACGAAATATGAAGTGGATGTCGAACTGGTCGTTCCGGATCCGAATTTAAGCATTAGTCAAGGAGCGATTGCTCCGTGGAGGTCGGCGCACACACAATATTTCACGCGAATGCTTGAGGCTGTCGCCGATCGTTTTGAAATCGACCTGGATAAGAGTTGGTCGAAGCTGTCGGCGAAAGCACAAAAGATTGTGATGAACGGTGTTGATGACAACATGATGGTCAAATATCGCAATCGTTATGGCCGAACTCGTGAATACAGCACCTCATATGAAGGCGTAATCCCGTGGATAAAACGACGTCATGAAAGTTCCGAATCTGACTCCGCTCGCGAACAATTCGAGAGTTATATGCGCGAAGTACCTTGCCCCAAGTGCAAAGGTGCTCGACTGAAGCCGTCATCATTGGCTGTCCTCGTTGATGGCAAACATATTTCCGAAGTTTGCAGTATGTCAATCGGTGAGTCGGCGAAGTTCTTGGCGAATTTTGAATTATCTGAGCGTGACGCAATGATCGCCGAGCGAATCACCAAGGAAATTAATGCTCGGCTCGGGTTTCTTTTAGATGTGGGTCTTGACTATTTAACTCTGTCAAGGGCAGCAGCAACATTGGCCGGAGGTGAGGCGCAAAGAATACGCTTAGCCAGTCAAATCGGATCAGGTTTAGTGGGCACTCTTTATGTTCTTGACGAGCCGAGCATTGGCCTACACCAGCGTGACAATCACCGATTGATCGAGACACTACAAAGACTCAGAGATTTAGGAAACACAGTTATTGTCGTTGAACACGACGAGGACACAATTCGCTCTTGTGATTGGTTGGTCGATATCGGCCCAGGTGCGGGTGAACACGGCGGGCAAGTGGTTTACAGCGGGCCAGTTAATGGGGTGTTAAAAGTTAAAGAGTCAATCACTGGTCAGTATCTTGTGGGAGCCCGACGCGTCGAGATTCCGGCTATTCGTCGCCAACCTAATAAAGAGTTTCTAACGATCAGAGGTGCGAGAGAGCACAACTTAAAAAATTTAAATGTCAAAATTCCACTTGGTTGTTTCGTTGCCGTCACAGGAGTTTCCGGAAGTGGTAAGAGCACCTTAATACGCGACATTTTATTGCCATCTCTGATGCAAAAAATTTACAAATCTAAAGATGCCCCCGGTCGCCATACAGGCGTTGACGGAATTCAATATCTTGACAAAGTGATCGACATGGATCAGTCGCCAATTGGGCGAACACCACGCTCAAACCCAGCGACCTATACGGGTGTGTTTGATGACATTCGTAAATTATTTGCGTCGACGCCCGAAGCGAAAGTTCGTGGTTATATGCCAGGCCGTTTTAGTTTTAACGTGCCAGGTGGACGATGCGAGGCTTGCAGTGGTGACGGGACCATCAAAATTGAGATGCATTTCTTGCCCGATGTCTTTGTGCCATGCGAAGTCTGCAAGGGCGCGAGGTACAACCGCGACACGCTTGACATTACGTTCAAAGGTAAAAATGTCGCGGATATTTTGGACATGCCTGTCTCTGACGCAGTTGATTTTTTCGCCAACCAGCCGAGAATTTCGCGTCACATGCAAACGTTTGTCGACGTGGGTCTTGGCTATGTTCGACTCGGGCAGTCTGCGCCAACTCTTTCTGGAGGCGAAGCGCAGCGCGTGAAACTTGCAAGTGAACTCTCAAAGCGAAGCACAGGTCACACGATTTATCTGCTCGATGAACCAACAACTGGTCTCCACTTTGAAGATGTCCGAAGACTCCTGATCGTTCTCGCACGTTTGGTTGATCAGGGCAACACCGTCTTGGTGATTGAACACAACCTGGATGTGATCAAGACAGCCGACTGGGTAATTGATCTTGGACCTGAGGGTGGCAACAGTGGCGGAACGGTAGTCGCAGAGGGTGCGCCCGAAGTTGTCGCGACTATTGAAGCATCGCACACGGGAAGATATTTGGCAAAGATGCTTCAACCGACGCCACTAACAAAGACGCTGATCACAAAAACGATCAAAACTACTAAGCCCGCAAAAATCGCCACGGCCAGGAAAACGACCGGCAAAACGACCAGCAAGAAAAAATAAGACGGGCATCAAGATGCAACGACCCAATGGAGTGATCCCTGACGGTCCGGGTTCGTATCAATTTAAGGACAGTCACGGTCGAGTGATCTATGTAGGTAAGGCCAATAATCTACGCTCTCGCGTCAACAGTTATTTTGCAAGTGCAGAGACACTGCATCCAAGAACCGCAAATATGGTTTCAACCGCCGCAAGTGTCGAATGGATTGAGGTTCGCAATGAAATCGAAGCCTTAATTCTTGAACACAGTCTGATCAATCGTTACGCGCCTCGCTTCAACATTCGACTGCGAGACGACAAGAGTTATCCGTTTTTGGCGGTGACAACTGACGAGCAATGGCCGCGAGCACTCGTAATGCGTGGAAGAAAACGAAAAGGGACTCGGTATTTCGGCCCGTATCCGCACCCATGGGCGATTCACGAAACTCTGGATTTATTGTTACGAACGTTTCCAGTTCGCACATGTTCGCCAGCGACTTTCAAGCAACACGAGCGTCTCGGTCGACCGTGTCTGCTCTTTCATATTGAGAAATGCAGTGGTCCTTGCGTCGGTAGTGTCAGTGCAGAAAAATATGCGGCGCATGTAAAAGATTTCCTTGATGTCATGGATGGAGAAAGCGATGATGTCTGTGCTCGTCTAGAAACTGAAATGGCCACTGCATCAAAGGCTCAAGAATTTGAAAAAGCCGCAAGACTGCGCGACCAACGCGAAGCTATCAATCTCGCACTTGAGCGCCAACAAATGGTTGGCGAGCGTGATGAAGACCTAGATGTGATTGGTGTAGCCGAAGACGAGTTTGAGGCGGCTGTACAGGTTTTCTATGTCCGCAAAGGTCGAGTGGTTGGTCGAAAAGGTTTCGTGGTTGACAAGGT
>CAXNFV010000094.1:0-5048 GCA_964201675.1 Ilumatobacteraceae bacterium
AACAGTTCAAGTTGAAGGCTCAACACTCGGCGAAATTCTTAAGGGACTAAACGCGGCCCACCCGGGGTTTTCTGATCGTCTGCTTGACAGTGAAGGCAATCTGCATAAGTTCGTAAACGTGTTCGTCGCCGATGACGATGTGCGCTACATGCAAGGCCTTGACACGAAAATCGCCAGTGGTCAAACCGTGTCGATTATTCCGGCGGTTGCTGGGGGCTAATAATTTGGTTTAAAAATACGGCTTTATCAACGACTTGCTGGTGGTCGAGTGTTGATTTAGCAGTCTCGTAGATAGAGTGCTAATTCTTAAAACCGAGTAATTAACCCTGAAACTCAGGACTCAAACGGAGGATAAGAACATGGCCAAAATCATTGCATTTGACGAGGAAGCCCGTCGCGGACTCGAATCAGGAATGAACAAACTTGCCGACGCTGTGCGTGTCACGCTCGGACCAAAAGGTCGAAATGTGGTGCTCAGCAAGAAGTGGGGCGCACCAACAATTACAAACGACGGTGTGTCAATCGCCAAAGAAATCGAACTCGAAGATCCGTACGAGCGCATTGGCGCCGAACTTGTAAAAGAAGTCGCAAAAAAAACAGATGATGTCGCCGGAGACGGAACGACAACTGCGACGGTTCTGGCATGGAGCATGGTGCACGAAGGATTGCGCAATGTCGCTGCCGGCGCCAACCCGATGAGCATGAAGCGTGGCATTGAGGCCGCTGTTGAGGCTGCAGTTGCAAGCATCAAAGCACTCGCAAAAGTTGTTGACAGCAAAGAGCAGATTGCTCAGGTTGCATCGATTTCTGCTGCCGACACCGAAATCGGTCAAATGATTTCAGAAGCGATCGACAAAGTCGGCAAAGACGGTGTCATCACCGTTGAAGAGAGCCAAACATTCGGCATGGAGATGGATCTTGTTGAAGGAATGCGCTTCGATAAGGGTTACATCTCGCCATATTTCGCGACCGACACTGATCGAATGGAGGCATCACTTGATGATCCATACATTTTGCTGGTCGCAAACAAGATCACTGCGGTGCGCGACATGTTGCCAATTCTTGAAAAAGTTATGCAAGGTGGACGACCACTCGTAATTATTGCCGAAGACATCGAAGGCGAAGCGTTGGCAACACTCGTTGTAAACAAAATTCGTGGCACTTTCAAGAGCGTCGCTGTTAAGGCGCCAGGCTTTGGCGATCGTCGAAAAGCAATGTTGCAAGACATCGCGATTCTCACTGGCGGACAAGTAATTAGCGAAGAAGTTGGTCTCAAACTTGAGAATGCAACAATGGATCTGCTGGGTCGCGCAAAGAAAGTCGTGATCACAAAAGACGAGACGACAATCATTGAGGGCGCTGGTCCAGATGCCGACATCAAGGGTCGTATCAGCCAGATCAAAACAGAAATCGACAACACAGACAGTGATTACGACCGCGAGAAGTTGCAAGAGCGTCTCGCCAAATTATCTGGCGGTGTTGCGGTTCTAAAAGTTGGCGCAGCCACAGAAGTTGAACTCAAAGAAAAGAAGCATCGCATCGAAGACGCTGTAAGCACAACAAAGGCAGCGATCGAAGAAGGTGTCGTGCCTGGTGGTGGCGTTGCTTTGCTTCGCGCTCAAGAGGCTGTCGAAAAAGTCATGGCAAAACTTGAAGGTGACGAAGCAACTGGTGCGCGAATGGTTGCGCGCTCGTTGTCTGCGCCTCTTAAGCAGATTGCTGAAAACGCAGGTCTTGAAGGAGGAGTTGTTGTTGAAAAAGTAAAGAGCATGAAGGGCAACGAAGGCTTCAATGCTGCCAACGGCGAATACACCGATCTTGTAAAACTCGGAGTCATCGACGCGGCAAAAGTTACTCGCTCTGCATTGCAGAACGCAGCATCAATCGCGGCGTTGTTCTTGACCACCGAAGCCGTCATTGCTGACAAGCCAGAAGAGAGCGCGCCAGCAATGCCAGGTGGAGGAATGGACGACTACTAAGTCGCACAACCAATTAGTTGCGACAACTAGCCAGTCTAAAATCGCAGTGATGGCAACAGAACTGCTTTATTTGGTTGATGCCTACCTGACAGAATTTGACGCCAAAGTTATAGATGTTCGCGAGAACGCTATTGCTTTAGATCGGACGATTTTTTATCCGACCGGTGGTGGTCAACCAAACGACACAGGCGATATTTCTGGTGCGCGGGTAACCGACGTGCGTAAAGAAGGCGCAATTGTGTGGCACACACTTGAATCGGGCAAAGATTTTGTCTTGGGAGACGCGGTAAAAGGTCGAGTCGACTGGGATCGCCGACACAAACTCATGCGCACGCATACGGCAATGCATGTGTTGTGCGGAGTGATCTGGAATCAGTGGCAAGTGCCGGTCACGGGTGGAAACATGGAGCCACTGAGTGCGCGAATGGATTTTGAATTTGACCCACTGCCAGATGGTTTCGCACAGACTGTTGAGTCTTTGGTTAATGATGCATTAATTGCAAATTATCCGATCACCGTAAGTTTTTTGCCCCGCGACACGGCGATCAGCGACGCAGACCTGATTCGGACAAAGGTCAATATGATCCCTGAAACAGTCAAGGAAATTCGCGTAGTCGACATTGTTGGACTTGATAAGCAGGCCGATGGTGGCACACATGTGCGCTCGACATCTGAGGTCGGGCGAATGAAAGTGATTAAAACCGAGAGCAAGGGCAAGGGTAACAAGCGCCTGCGCGTCGAAATCACCGACGCTGATTGACTGGTTTACTAGTTGCCGTTTTGTTCGCGGAGAAACTGTTCGACTTCATCCATCAAATTGCCCGAATCAGCCGGCTCATCTGAGTCTCCAGCGAAATCAAATTGCAACTGACTGTCGTCGACTTCATCGTTGATGCTCATGCCGTTATCGGTCATAGTTTCAAGTCTTTCAACATAAGAAACGAGATCTTCATCGTCTTGCACCAACGAGTCAACCTGCTCTTCGTATCGCTCAATCAAATTCATCACGGTTGCCAGTGGCGCCGGTGTTCCGATTATTTCGCAGGCCCTGCGCATTAGCGCCAACGATGCCTTGGGTGACGGAACATGCGAAGCATAAGCAGGCACCGCAGCCCAAAGTGAAGCCGAAGGGATTGAGCCTTCATCGCATGTGTCGTGCAAGATTCCGACGATCCCAGTTGGACCTTCATATCGCGAGCACTGCAAATTAAATCTTTCAATTAGATCGCTGTCGATTGCTGTGCCGATTATCTGCACGGGCCTACTATGCGGAACATCGGCAAGTAGCGAACCAAGAGTCAGGAACATTGAAGCATCGAATTTTTCGGCGATTGAAAGAATTTGTTTAGAAAATAGTTTCCATCTGAGACTTGGCTCTGGCCCAAGAGCGAGAATTATGTCGCCGCCTGCCCCTGCGACGTGCCATAGACCAACAGTTGGCCAAACTATTCTTCGCTTTGTGCCATCTTGAAGTCGAACATGGGGTCGATCTTTGCTGTAATCGGTAAATGGTTCTGGGTCAATCGTCGCCAGAGGTGTCGCACCCCATCCTTGAACGAGATTATTGACTGCATTTGAAGCGGCGTCGCCAGCGTCGTTCCATCCGGTAAACGCTGCAACGAAAGTTGGATTTTTAAGTGTCGGTTTTGACAACCAACGCACGTGATCAATCGCTGACATTTGTTATGACGCTATCTAATTTCTCAGACAACATGTGCAATACAGATACGCTGATAGCCATGGCTTCAGCAGTGCCTGTGGAGATCGCCACCCAGGCGAGTGAAGAATTACTTGCGGCATGTCATCGCTTGATTCCGCAATTATCTTCATCGGCAAAACCGATGACCGATAGCCAATTGGCAGAAATTGTTAACTCAGAATCAACTTTGATGTTTGTTGCCCGTGTGGATAACCAAATTGTTGGTTTGTTGACCCTTGCGATTTTTCGCATTCCGACTGCCGTGCGTGCGTGGATTGAAGATGTCGTTGTTGATTCATTGGCGCGCGGTCACGGTGTCGGCGAAGCGTTGAATTTGGCGGCGATCACCGAAGCTAGGCGTCGCGGTGCAAAAACTGTCGACCTCACTTCGCGACCATCACGCGAGGCAGCAAACAAACTTTATAAACGCCTTGGGTTTGTCGAGCGCGACACCAATGTTTATCGCTTCGATGCTTGAAGCGGTATGACGGCTTCAAACATCGACGATCAGGATAGACCTGAGCCACCGATTGCGAGCGATGAACTAGCAACACTCGTCGGGTTTTTAGATTTTCAACGCGCGACCCTTGAATGGAAGTGTCGCAACTTGGGCGCTATTGATTTACAAAAGAAAATTGCGTCGTCGTCAATGACTCTCGGTGGAATTTTGAAACATATGGCGTATGTCGAAAACCATTGGTTTTCGGATTGGTTGATGGGGCGCGAAAAACTTTCGCCGTGGTGTGAAGTTGATTGGTCACAAGACCGTGATTGGGACTGGAACTCGGCTGCCAACGACGCCCCCGAACATCTTCTGAAACTTTGGTTTGACGCCTGTGCGCTGTCGCGTTTGAATGTTTTGTCGGCCCTTGAAATGGGCAACCTTGGTCAACTTGCCAAACGCACTTGGCCAAATGGCGAGTCACCATCGCTGCGTTGGATTCTTGTGCATATGATCGAAGAGTATGCACGACATAACGGTCATGCTGATTTGTTTCGTGAAGCAATTGACGGTCAAGTTGGCGAGTAATCGAAATCACTAAGTAGCGTTATTCAGGTGAATCAGAACACCGCGAAAACTGACGCTGCACCAGATGTTGCCGAAGTTGTCGTGCCGTGTCTTGATCTAGATCAAACTCTGAGTTTTTTTATCGAGAATCTTGGCTTTCGTGTCGAAATGATCACGCCCGCCGATAACCCCAAGATGGCAATTGTCAGTGGCTACGGGTTGCGGTTGTGTCTGCGCAGTGGCGGTTCGGGTAAAGACATTTTCTTGCGTTTGCACTCGACAGATCGCAAGTCACAAACTTTGCAAGCCCCGAACGGCACAACGATTGAGATAATCAATCCAAGTGTTGGCGTTGGGTTGC
>CAXNFV010000095.1:0-5032 GCA_964201675.1 Ilumatobacteraceae bacterium
GTCGTCGATTAACCGAGAGTTAAAATATCTATGGCTACAGATTTTTATAAGTTGTTGGGCGTATCGCAATCTGCGAGTCAAGAAGAGTTGAAACGGGCGTATCGCAAGCGTGCGCGCGAGTTGCATCCCGATGCAAACCCAAATAACCCCGAGGCAGAAGAGCAATTCAAAGAGTTGAGTCGGGCTTACGAAGTTTTATCTGATCAAAATACGCGTGCGCGTTATGACCAATTTGGTGAAGCAGGAATCTCGGGTGGTGGTCGTGGTAACGGAGCTGGCGGTGACCCGTTTGGCGGCGGCGGGTTCGGCAGTATTTTTGATGCATTTTTTGGTGGCGATTCGCCGTTTGGTGGCGGTGGCGGCCGTGGCCAACAAGCAGGTCCGCAGCGTGGACCAGATTTAGAAACTCAGTTGAGAATTGAATTTGCAGAAGCCGTTTTTGGATGTACTTCTTCTGTAACCATTCGCACGGCGGTTCGATGCGATGATTGCAGTGCCACAGGTGCGGCAGCCGGAACTTCGGTGACAACATGTTCTGATTGCGGAGGTACCGGTCAAATACGTCGAACACGCCAAAGCATTCTCGGTCAAATGGTTACCGCTAGTCCGTGCGGCAAGTGTCGCGGTGCGGGTCAAAGAATTGAGACACCATGCGCAACTTGCCGTGGTGAGGGTCGGGTGACCCGAGAGCAGACTCATAACGTTGAAATTCCAGCGGGAATCGCATCTGGTCAGACAATGCGAGTTACTAATCGCGGAGGAGTCGGCCCTCGTGGCGGTGAAGCCGGTGACTTGTATGTGCATATCGAAGTTGGCGAACACGAAATGTATCGACGCGAAGATAATGACCTGATTACTGAAGTCAAGGTTTCAATATCTCAGGCGGCTCTTGGTGCCGAATTTGTTTTGGCGACTCTTGATGGCGACGAAACTTTGATAGTCCCGGCGGGCGTTCAGCATGGCAATGAGTTCGTTCTAAAGGGACGAGGTGTGCCTGCCTTGAATCAAGGTGGCCGCGCCCGTAATCAAGTGCGAGGTGACCTTCGAGTTCAGATTGCAATCTTTGTGCCGAAAAAGCTGAACGCACGTGAACGAGAGTTGCTTGAAGAACTTGCGAAACTTCGTGGTGAGTCTTTTTCTGCACAAGAAAGTCGAGTGAAATCGAAAATTAAGTCTGCATTTTCGTGATTTCAGAACTTCGCAATTCAACAGCCCATGTGTTTGTTGATGCGATTGATGTACCAGTGTTAGACGAAATTGATGCACACCATTTGTTGCGTGTTCTACGGGTCAAGCCAAGCGACGCCGTGACAGTGAGCGACGGCAAGGGCAAGTGGTATTCGGGTGTTTTGAACGCCGATGCATCGATTAAAGCCACCAGTGAAGTTTTTACGACTGACGCGCCGAGTTGGCAGTTGACTGTCGCATTCTCGCTAGTCAAAGGTGACCGTCCTGAATGGACTGTTCAAAAACTCACAGAAATTGGCATTGATGAAATTGTCGTACTGGCCCCGACCGTTCGCAGTGTGGTTCGTTGGGATCATGACCGATCAAGCAAAAATATTGAGCGCCTCAGACGAGTCGCCCGTGAAGCAGCGATGCAATCGCGTCGCACTTGGTTGCCGAACGTTCACGGTGTTACCGAAATGTCAACTATCGCCAACTTATTTATTGCCGACCCAAGTGGTGTTTGCCTTGATGCATCTCATCGGGCAATTGCAGTCGGCCCCGAAGGTGGTTTTGCGCCTCAAGAGACTGAAAATTGTGATGGTCTAGTTTCACTCGGTGATACTGTTTTACGCGCAGAAACAGCAGCGGTGAGCGCCGCTGTTCTAATGTCGGATTATCGAAGAAAACGTAATTAATCATGAGCCCATCTGATGACGAACTAAACGAGCAGTCGCCTTTCTCGCGGGTGGTGGGTGAGCGGCTGCGTTCAATCCGCCAGCAAAAAAATTTGTCGCTTAGCGATGTCGAACTTCAATCGCATGAACAGTTCAAGGCGTCGGTGTTGGGCGCGTATGAGCGAGGCGAGCGGGCGATTTCCGTGCCCCGGCTCGAAAAGTTGGCGAAGTTTTACGGGGTCACAATTGACCAATTACTGCCGCGTGACCCGATGCGAGTTGAGGACAATCAACCGGGTGCATCAGCGCCAACAAAGTTGCGAATTGACGTCGCGAAATTATCCATGCGTGATGGTCTTGAATTCAAGATGCTTGAGCGCTTCTTGAGGATGATTCAAGTTCAGCGCCAAGACTTTAACGGCAAAGTTATAACGGTGCGTGCTCACGACACACGAGCGATTGCGGTGATGCTTGATATTCCAATTGATCAGGTCGGACCAAGACTGGCATCACTTGACTTGTTGTTCGTGCCACCGTCGACGCAGAGTTAAACCTGTGCACCCAGGATTCGGTGTTTATGTACACATTCCATTTTGTGCCAAGAAGTGTGATTACTGTGCGTTCGCAACTTTCACTGATCGCCATCAACTGACGACTAACTATTTGGCAGCGTTGCGCGCCCATATTCGGCGCAGTGTTGCTGATGCGATGCCGAGCGCGACGAGCGTGTTTGTTGGTGGTGGTACTCCGACACTTGTGCCGCCCCGTGAGTTGATGAGCGTGTTGGCTGAGATACCGCTGGCGCCTGGCGCCGAAGTAACTATCGAATGTAACCCTGATGACATCACGCTTGAAATGATGCAGACATTTCGTGCTGGTGGTGTGAACCGCATCAGCATCGGTGTGCAGTCGACGGTTGATCATGTGTTGAAGTCGCTTGGGCGAACCCATAATCCAGAGAATGTGAAGCGCTCTGTATCTTTCGTGCGCGAAGCAGGGTTTGAGACTTTTAACCTCGACATTATTTATGGCGCGGCAGGCGAGACGCTTGATGATTGGTCGCGAACATTGAATGATGTCGTGGCGCTTGATCCGCCACATGTTTCGGCGTACGGGTTGACAGTTGAAGCCAATACGGTTTTGGCGACGCAGCCAGATCGGCACCCTGACGACGACGATCAAGCCGACAAATATTTATTGTGCGACGATGTTTTGTCGGCGCATGGTTTGAAAAATTATGAGATTTCTAACTGGGCAAAGTCGGGTCATGAATGTGAACACAATTCGTTGTATTGGCAGCAAGGCAACTATGAAGGTTTTGGTAGTGCAGCGCATGCGCATTTGAATGGCCGTCGCTGGTGGAATGTTCGCACTCCTGAGCGCTATATCGAACTAGTAATGGCTGGCGAGTCACCAGAATCTTCAAGCGAAACTCTTGATGCGCAGACCAGCAAGCGCGAAGCCTTGCAACTGTTGGTGCGCACGCGTGAGGGCGTGCCGATTGATTCGTTCAGCGACGATGATCTCAACGAGATTAGCGAGTTGCTTGAACAGCACGATGATCGCATTGTCTTAACGCGGGCGGGTCGCTTGCTCGCCAACGAAGTCGCGTTGCGACTTATCGACACGGTCTAATTATTACGGTCTAGTTATTACGGTCTGGTTTTAGATTTTATTGCTTTAAGAAACGCAGTTAACTCGCCTTTGTTGATTGAAACGTCGTTATTTTTTGCTGGATACGAGCCAGTTAGCACGTCGCTGCGAAATTCTTTGAATGCAGCAACTGATTCGCGGTGCAAGCGGTGGTATTCAGATTTGAAGTCGCGGTAGACCTTTGAATGTCGCGGAACATGGCCTTCGTTGTCGCCAAGAATATCGGTTGCAAACAAATATTGAACATCACAATTGACCCCGGCACCCATACCGATAATCAGCATCTTTGTGCGCTTTGAAATTTCAGTTGCGACTTGCGCTGGTACAACTTCCATTTCAACGCCAACCGCGCCAGCATCTTCGTATTGCTTTGTAAGCTCCCACACTCGAATCGCTTCGGCACTGGTTTTGCCGACGGCCTTCATGCCACCAAACGGCGAGTTGCGATATGGCACAAGGCCGACATGTCCGACTACGGGGATGTATTCGTCTGCGAGTGCCTTGATCGTTGGTATTCCATATCCGCAATAAAGTGTGTCGGCGCCGACACCCATAAGCCGATATGCGTTGTGCAAAATTTCGGCTTGACCGGCATATGTGTTGATCGCCAAACCAATCGTAAGAAAAGTGTTTGGCGCTGCTTTGCGAATGCCAACGTAGTCACTTGATTGACCGTCATGAAGTTCGGCTGCGACGAGCATGTCGATGCCCGCTTCTTCACATGCGGCGGCTTCACGGGGTGTGCGTACGAAAACTTGTGTTAGGTGTCGTTTGCCCTTG
Source organism: Ilumatobacteraceae bacterium (assembly GCA_964201675.1). Classification (GTDB taxonomy): domain Bacteria; phylum Actinomycetota; class Acidimicrobiia; order Acidimicrobiales; family Ilumatobacteraceae; genus BACL27. The sequence continues at coordinate 4,278 of CAXNFV010000095.1, forward strand.
GCCTCGAAGAGATCTTTGAGTGTTAACTTCGCCATGCGGCCCCCATATTTTTTGTTTAACAGCGAGTTCCCAGTATCGCATTTCACTCTTTTGACAGACGAACTCGTGCGCTATGCTGACTGTTCAGTAAGGGCGCGTAGCTCAGTTGGTAGAGCGCTACCTCGACATGGTAGAGGTCCCGGGTTCGAGCCCCGTCGCGCCCACTGTGGTTTAGGTTTCAGCGATCGCTTTAGATTCGCGGGCAGCACCTTTGAAGATGCCTTTGCTCATTAATGAGAGTTCACTCTTGCGACGCCGCTCGTAGATTGTCGCACGGTTGGCATGAATGCCGGGGTCTTCTGGTGCGGCCCAACCTGCAAAATCGGCAAGGTGACAAGCCATACGAATGTCGCCGTTATCCATTAATTCGAGTGCTCGTTTCATTAAGTTCTCTGCGCCTCCAGAAAGATTTGCCAGTTCGGTTGCGACTTGCGCGTCGGGTGCCGGCTTGAGTCGTGATGGTGCACCGTCCCACCAACCGCCGTAAAGTCGCCAAATATTTCTCACGACAAATTCCGGTTCGTCATAAAGAGGTCGCATATAGGGTTTGTCCAAAATATTTTGCGGAACCCGGACCGTGTGAATGATCGTGTCTAGTGTTTCGCCACGATTCATCATTTCAATAACTTGGGTGACAAGACTCTCAAGCGATGATGCAATGTCATCGAGAACCATTGCGATTCGTTTTTTACCTTCGATTGGCAAACCGTGTGCTG
>CAXNFV010000096.1:0-4970 GCA_964201675.1 Ilumatobacteraceae bacterium
GACATCACCGTACGCATCGCGTCACGAATCTCACCCTCTTTGCTCGGGTCGACCGCACTCGTCGCGTCATCAAGAATTAGAACTCGAGGATCAGAAATAATCGCTCGTGCTATTGCGATGCGCTGACGTTGACCACCCGAAAGAGAAAACCCCCGCTCGCCGATCACCGTGTCGTAACCGTTTGGCAACTGCAAAATGAAATCATGAGCACCGGCAAGTTTTGCCGCTTTCTCAAGATCGGCTTGGCTGGCGTTGGGCCGAGCAAACGAAATGTTGCTCTTAACCGAATCGTTGAATAGCACCGTGTCTTCGAATACAACGCCGATTTGCTGGCGCAACTCACGCAGTTTCAATTTGCGCACGTCCACGCCATCTAAATAGACGTGGCCGTTGTCGGTATCGTAAAAACGCAACAACAGCCGCGCGACAGTCGACTTGCCCGAAGCGGTCGCACCAACAATTGCGATTGATTCTCCTGCGGCGATTTCAAGATTGAAATTCTTCAGAACCGGTCGATCGGCGTCATAGCCAAACTGCACGTGATCAAACTTGACCGCGCCAAGTTGCTTGCCGTTTGGTGAAGGCAATTCACGCGCCATTGGCGGGTCGGTGATCTCTGATTTAGTCGAAAGCACTTCGTGAATTCGCACGAGTGCCGACGCGGCACGTTGACCCAAGGCGATGATCATGCCGACATTGCGCAGGGGCCAAACCAACAGCGTCAAATAAACATTGAACGCCACAAGATCGCCGATTGAGATTTGACCCGACAACACGCGATGACCACCCACGCCGAGAACCCCGACCGCGCCGAGCGCGGGCAAAATATCGATTGCCGGCATGAAATTGCTGCGAATCTTTGCGGCTTTCATCGACTCGGCGTAAATATCATCAGCCTCTTTTTCAAGTTTGTCGAACTGCACTTGCTCGGCACCGAAACCTTTGACGACCCGCACACCCGACACCGATTCTTCGACAACATTGGCGAGTTGTGCCTGTTCGGCTTGAACCGCGAGCGTGATTTTATGGATACGACTGCTGAATCTGCGCGCCGAGAGATTGACGAATGGCAACGGCGCCATCGCCACAAGCGCCAACACGGGATCGGTGATAAACAATATTGTTGCGACAGCGAAAATTTGAATTACGTTCGACATCGTGATCGGAATCATCACGATGAATCCTTGAATCTGCATCAGATCGCTCGACGCGCGACTCATCAACTGGCCGGTTTGCGCCTTGTCGTGATAGCCAATGTTCAAATCAAGAACGTGACCAAAGAGTCTCTCGCGCAGCAATGTTTCTGCCCATCGACTTTCGCGAAATGCAACGTATCTTCGAAACCCAGACAAAATACCCGTAAGCACGCCGAGCCCCGCGATGATCAAAGCCCATTTTAATAACGGTCCATTTTTTTCGATGCCATCGTTGATCGCCAGTTTTGTAACTTGAGGGATTGCTACTTTGAATGCCGCCCACGACATGCCGATCAGGCCCCCGATAACTAAATTACGACGCTGATCACGCAACAACCCGCGAAGAAGTTTCCAGCCTTCGCTGCGCTGAGCCTGCTCAAATTCAAGACGGGCAGATACTTCTGATTCACTTTCGCTTACTGACATTAGTTAACTTGCGCTCGGTGAGAGGGTCTCGGCACACTGCCAAAAATTAATTTCAGGATCAAACGCAACGATCGCAATCGACGATGTCGTTACGCCGTTGTCAAAATATTTCTTTATCGTCTCGCGACATTTTGCTGCACTGCCATGAACAAACAATTGATCGACTACTTCGTTTGGTATGGCTGCAAGCGCACCTTTGCGGTCGCCCGCTTTCCAGAGATCCCACATTGGTTGCAGCATCTCACCGCGGCCGAGCCACTTGTGAAACTCGGCGTAGACGGGCACTGTGAGATAGGCGGCGATCAAACGTTTGGCAGATTCGCGAACCAGATCAGCGTTCTCGCTCGGGCAGACAAAAATTCGTGCGACAATCTCGCGCTCGCCTGGGTTTGATGATTTCTTCGCTGCTTCGTTGACTACTGCGGCGACTTTAGTTACATCATCTGCCGACAACCAGTTGATGATTGCACCATCGGCTTCGCGACCGGCGAGTTTCAACATGCCCTCACGCAACGCGGCGACCAAAATTTGTGGCTTGACCTCGGGTTTGATGCCAAGGCGAAACCCGTCAATATTAAAAGTGTCGTATTGTTTTGTGATTTTCTCGCCAGTCAATGCATCTTGCAAAAATCGCACGACGTCACGAACTTTTTTGTATGGCTCGACAAACGGTATCGCATTCCATTTTTCGATAATCACATTGCTTGAAGAACCGATACCGATTGCAAATCTTCCAGGTGCTGCATCTGCCATCGTCGCAACACTTTGCGCCATCAATGCTGGTGAACGCGTGTAAGCCGGAACTATCGCAGTGCCGAGTCGTAGTCGCGGCTCCCAGGCTGCCGCCATCGCAAGAGGGGTAAAAGCATCAGCACCATCTGCCTCTGCTGACCAAATATCTGTGTAACCAAGATCCGCAAGTTTTTTATAATTATCGCGTTGTGCGTGCAGGTGGCCAGGTAGGGGCACTGTCATTCCGGGTCGTTGTTGCATAAGTTAAGTCTTCCACGTTCGCGCTTTACAACTTTGACTGGCAGTTGCCATGAGCGTGCCGTCTTGCGCGAACATGTTGACGCGGCCGTGGCCAAAACCGCGATCGATTGCGTCTATATATATGTCGAGCAGCACCCACTTAGTGGGTACGAGTTTGACAATACGGATCGTATTGTCGAGGCTGTTGCCACCCGCAGCCAAGCCAAGCGCCTGACCGATCGCCATTGGCACGAAGTCGCCGAGAATGCCAAGTGCTGTTGCATCAACATCTTCGATCAACGCAGGAATATGCGCCCACATCACGACATTGCCATCACTTTGTGAGCCGTCAAGTTGTGCGAGCGATCGACCTTTGACGATGCGTTGCTGCAGTGAATCGTGAATTGTTCCGGGTGAATCGTGAATATGTTGGCGCGCAGGTGTTTGTTCGGGCGATGGTGCTGACGGCATTTTTGCGAACTGACCTGACGCTTCAAATTTTCGATCGCCGAGTGCCGCGTTTACAGTGAGAATTTCGCGATCGCCGACGCGCGCGACTGCGCGACCCTGCGTAATTTGTGGACCATGTACGACGAGCGTGACATCAATCGTCACGAGTTCGTTAGTTTTTGCGAAAGACAAATATTGTGCCGTCGCCCAAACAAGGTTTCGCTGCGAAACTGTTTCAAGTGCGCTAATGCAAGCACCAAGACCCGCGCCGCCAAACAGAAATGACCCACCCGTTGAGATGCGTAAATCGACAGGCATCTCGAATCTTGATGTGTCACCAACCTGATTTAATCCAAGAAAACTGCGACTATCCACCGTTCTACTCTAATAACTCAGGGCGCATCACAGACTAGTTTTGACTTGTGACTGATACACCATGGCTCGGCGACGCGGTCTCACTCGTTGAGGCGTTTCGAAATGGTGAGCGCTCGCCGCTTGAAGAATTACGCGCGACTTTTGCGGCAATTTCGCGAAGCAAACTCAACGCTTTTTGTTTCTTAGATCAAGAAGCCGCCGAGCGGGATGCAAAAAATGCAGACGTATCTCTGCCATTTGGTGGCGTACCGTTTGGCGTTAAAGAACTTGACAACGTAACGGGTTGGCCCGACACCGAAGCGTGCATGGTTTTCAAAGATCGCATCGCAACAACGACCGACACACAAGTGAATCGAATTTGTCGTGTTGGCGGCGCAGTGAAAGTTGGTCAGACAACTGCAAGCGAATTTGGTGGCGTTAATTTAACGCGAACAATTCTGCATGGTGCAACTCACAATCCATGGAAACACGGCCATACACCTGGCGGCTCTTCTGGCGGAACCGCATCTGGCGTTGCTGGCGGTTTAGTAAGCATCGCAACTGGCGGCGACGGCGGTGGATCGATTCGAATACCTGCTGGCTTCACCGGCTTGGTTGGTTTGAAAGCGACATTCGGTCGCATTCCACGCGGACCTGGTGCATCAAATGGAAACTTGACAACTGTTACCGGTTGTTTGTCGCGAAGCGTGCGTGACACTGCGCGATGGTTTGATGTCGCCAACGGGCACGAAGCGCACGACCCTTTGAGTTTGCCGCGCGTTTCTGGTTGGGAAGCCGGACTCGGAACAGTTACGACGGCCGGTTTGCGCGTCGCTGTTGTATCAAATTTCGGTGGCGGAGTTGTTTCGCCTGCGATGTGGGAAGTAATCGAGCGTGCCGCTGAAAACTTGATCAAAGTCGCTGGTCTGAAGCGACGCGAGTCGGTCGATGTTTCGTTGCCACGACTTGGCGCGGCGTGGTCAGTAACTGGCTCGGTGGCAATTAGAAACCAACTCAAAGATCATTGGCCAGCATGTGCCGATCAATTGACTCCCGAAATTCGTTACGGTCAAAAAATGACCGAGAATCTTTACGGTTCAGAGGCGCGCGGCAAGTTTGAGCAGCGAAGAATCAAATTAAACAATCGCATGGCATCAATATTTAGCGAAGTTGATTTGATTATTACAGCGAGCAACCCTGATGTTGCATTCAACGCTGAGGGTCCGCTGCCAGATACTTTCGGTGGCATTGTTGCGGGTGCGCGCAACAACGGTGTACTGACGATTCCGGCAAATATTTATGGCAACCCTGGTATCTCGGTGCCAGTTGGTTTAGTAGATGGTTTGCCTGTTGGCATGCAAATCATGGCGCGGCACTTCGAAGAGCCACTTCTTCTCGAACTCGCCCTAGCGGTCGAGCGCACTCAACCCTGGCCACTCACCGCCCCCTAGTGCCAAGTCGAGCGAGGCGAACACGCTCTCGCTCTTTGGCGTTGAACTCTTCTAAAACTTTCGGCTCAAGAGTTTTCTCGAACCGCTCACGAGTAATCGTGTGGGTATCAGGACCCGACAA
>CAXNFV010000097.1:0-4898 GCA_964201675.1 Ilumatobacteraceae bacterium
CTGAGTTACTAGACGATCTTAAGAAATTTAAAATCCCAAGTTTGCCGGCCAGCAAAAATGTCGGCAATCAGATTCACGACATTCTTGAAGTAGTTGATACTTCGGTGCGGCCATTGCGCGATGAAGTCGCCCGTGCGGTGCAACAAAAAGCAACTTCAAGTTTGTTACGCGGTTACCACCAACCACTTACTACAATTCTGACGCGCGCACTCGAGACACCGTTCGGTGGCACCTTTGGCGATGTCTGTTTTGCCGACATCAAACCAATTGATCGGCTCGCCGAAATGGATTTCGAGATGACCGTCGCGCTGTCTTCGGCAAATATTTTGACCAGCGATATCGGTCGAGTGTTGCTTTCATTATTAAGCCCAACAGATGCGTTGCGAGATTATGCGACGCTGCTTACCGATTCGTCGTTTGATATTCAAGTTGCTGGTCTGATCAACGGCTCGCTTGATGCGCTGTTGCGTTTGCCAGGTAGCACGCCGACACAACCGTTGCTAGCCATCACCGACTATAAGAGCAACAAACTTCATCGCGACACAGATGCTTCGCCGATTGCAAAATATTCGCCTGTGAATGTGCAAGCCAAGATGCAAGAAGCCCACTACATTCTGCAAGCACTCATCTATGGCACAAGCATCTATCGAATGTTGCGCTGGCGCTTGCCCGAGGCAAACCATGATGCCTGTATCAAGGGCATTGCTTATGGTTTTATTCGTGGCATGGTCGGGCCAGACACACCGACCGACGAAAACGGTCATCGTTACGGAGTATTCACATGGCAAGCACCGCCAGGTTTGTGGCGAGCGCTCAGTGATTTATTTGCCGGAAAGAAACCAGCGCAATGACAATCGCCAACTTGAAGCCCTATCTCGATGCGCAAGTCATCTCTGATGGCGATGTGGCGGCTGCTAAAACTTTAATTTCGATTGTTTCTCGCGTTGGTAAACCTCAGCCAAGTTTGTTGGGCTTTTTGTTGGCTTGCCTCGCTTTGCGCACGCCGCGCGACCGGCACACTTGTGTTGATCTTGAACACATTTCTGACTGGCTAACACCCGAGGGTCTTGACGCACATCTTGAATGGCCAAGAGATTCTGCAACTTGGCTGGCTGCGGCCAAAACTTGTCCACTAATTTTTGGTCGCTCGGGCGAGCCGACGCCACTAATTGTTGACGACACTCGCGTCTATCTCAATCGTGCATATGTCGAAGAGGGTTCGATTGCTGTCGCGCTAACTCGCGACAACGCCCAGCATCTGCACATTATTCTTGGTGGTCCTGGCACGGGCAAAACTCGCGAAGTGGCCATGAAATTCATCGAGCGTTTCAAGGCGGGCGAGCGAAACATTAAAGTTGCACTCGCCGCACCAACAGGCAAAGCCGCTGCGCGAATGCGCGAAGTCTTGTTGCGTGAATGCGATGCACTTAAAAAACTGCCCGAAGGTGGCGACGTTGATTGGTTGGCAGTCGACGATGCGATCAGTAATGCTTTTTCTGGCACGATTCATTCGTTGCTTGGGTTTGGCCCATCTCGCGACCCGCGATATAAATACAACGCCGATAATTATTTGCCATTTGATTGGATCGTAATTGACGAGGCATCAATGCTGCCGTCATCAATGATGTATCGCCTAGTTGACGCACTCAACCCAGCAACGGCGTTATTGCTGGTTGGCGACCCTGATCAACTCGCGAGCGTTGATGCAGGATCTGTATTGGGCGATGTCGCCAAAGTGGCCAGCCGAAAAGGTTCAATCCTCTTTTCGCAAACCAAGATAATGAGCGAACAGTGGCGTCTGCCAGCAGAAATAGATGGTCTCGCTCGGTTGCTGAGACTCGAAAATCCAGTTGGTGGTCAAATTCTTGGCAACGAAAAACATGTTGATGCAGTCATTGAATATCTTGCAACAAACAAAACTTTGATTTCGTGGATCAAACCCGACAGCGATATCAAACAACTTGACGAACTTCGTGACAGAGTTGTGGCTCATGCCCGACAGTTACGCGAGTGTGCAATAAGTGACGACCCGCAGTCGGCGCTCAATAAGCGCAGTGAACTACAACTGTTATGTGCACATCGTGAGGGCCCAAATAGTGTGAACTACTGGAACGGGTTTGTTGAATATCAACTTGGCCCCTACACCGACACTCGTTGGTATTTTGGTCGCCCAATTATGGTGACGCGCAACAACTATTCGGTAGATCTATACAACGGTGATGTCGGGGTAATAGTGCCAGACGAATCTGGCGCGCCAGTTGGTGCGTTTAGTGACGGTGGCTCATTTCGCCTCTTGCCGACGATGCGACTAGAAAATGTTGAGAGCGTTCATGCCCTGACAATTCACAAAAGTCAAGGCTCAGAATATAACGAAGTGGTGGTCGTGCTGCCTAATGAGTCGAGCCGAATTTTGACTAGAGAACTTTTCTACACCGGCGTCACTCGCACGAAGCAAAAGCTGACGATAATTGGCAGCGAGTCAGTAGTTCGAAGCGCAGTTTCGCAAGCGATCCGTCGCGCTTCGGGCCTTGCGAGTCGTTTGTAGCGTGGCCGTTCATTTTGATACGCATACGTGCGTACATATGCGTGCGTAAAGAGGTTATGAGTTATCGATAGTTTGAGTTTTACGCAGTTGTCGAACAACCCAGTCGTCTTGATCAAGTGTTTTGAGCAGCCACACCACATAATCCTGGGGTAGGTCAGTTAATTTTGAGCCTTTATGTTTGCCAAAAGGCATCACAGCATTGGGATCAACTGACTGTTCTATTTCAACCAATTCGCCAATAGACAGAGAATTCGCAGTAGCAAAATGTCGTAATAAAGCAAAACAAGTACGCACATCGTCAAGAGCCCGATGTGTGGGTATTTTGTCGATACCACATATCTCTGCAAGCACACTTAACTTGAAACTTGGCGCCTTGGGATAAAACCTACGCGCCAACTCCATCGTGCAAAGTTGGGTCGCCTGCCCGCAGTAGGGCGCAAACATTGGCAGGTCAAACTTTGCATTGTGTGCGGCAACCAGCACATTGCTCTTTCGAAATTTGTCTGAATGTTGAACTTTTAGAAAATCGTCAAGAGTTGGAGCATCTTTGACCTCTGCATCTGAAATACCATGCACTGCTTGGGCACCCGGCTCGATTGGCATTTGTGGATTAATCAGTGATTCAACAGAACTAATCTCGGCGAAATTGCTATCGAATTCGAGCCACGCAATTTCAACCGGACGGTATCCAGGAGCGAGGCCAGTAGTTTCAAAATCAACAACCACATAAGTATCGAACAAGTGGCTATTGATGATTGATTCTTTCATTAAGTGAATTGTAATCAGTCGCCATCAACGCATAATCAATGCAAATGACTATGGTCGCCCCCGGTGAATCAAATATGAGGCTGCGTTACAACTTTCTAGGGTGTGTTGCAATGAGACAACTCTGAAGATGGCGCAGTAATCTTTGAAATTATAAGAACATATGCAAAGGCGGAGACCATGAGTGAAGTCAAAGTTACTGAACGACTAATCGACAATATGCGTGGCGTTCGCTACGGCGAAGTGCTGCCGATCTTTTTGCGCGAAGACGGCTTGCATGCAGAGGTTTATGGCACACAGATGTTGAACGACTGCCCGCAACATTTGTGGGAGAAACTCGACGCCGCCGCGATCGCCAAAGAAATGGACGCAGTGTTTGTGAAATTGAACGGACCTCGCTATTGGGTGCTGGATGGTTTTGGTTTGAAGGTTGCGCCAGTAGAGCCGGTGTTTCGTGAGTTTGGTGGAATAATGTTTCGGCGAATTGCCACACTCGCGATAGGTGACAAGCCGAATTCGAGCCCCTACACCGAGAAACATGTAAACCGTGGAGCGGTATTTTTCTTTGACGCCGGCAAACCCGTTTATGAATTAGTTAACCCAGAAGGCAAAGCATATATTTTGCAGGCGCTGTGCGTTGGTGTTGACCCGACGATGAGTGAAGAAACTTTGCCGACTCTTGGTGAGAGACTCGCAATGCCAAGCGGCTGGTCGTATCGAACGCGAATTTTAGAGGCTGAGTTAGTTATAGACACAACAGAAAAGCTTGCAACTGTGTTACAAGATGAGTTCGAAAACTCATACACGCTGCCAAATTAACCTAGCTAGCTAATTCGTCTCGTTAACTAGCCGCGTTAATCAAACGAGACAATATTGCCAAGTCGCGGATCAATCTGACCCGTGACGAGAGTCGAATAAACTTCGGCAACTTCTGTTGCTCCTTGAGCGTGCTGAATCGTCAGCCATTTTTCTGTGCCATCGATAAATACTGCGAGCGAATCATCAATACGTCGGTTCAACTCTTCGCGTCCCCACTCTTTACTGCGCTTCGAGAGTTGCGACGGAGCAAAAAAGAATTCTGGTCGCGGCTCAGGGATGACTATGTTTGTTCGTGTTGCATCCCAATGTGTTGCACCAACACTGCATGAATACGTCACTTTGGTTTTTAGTCGGGTGTGCACATCGGCGATGATCTGCGGATTGCCGGCCATGTCTACAACGGCTGCCTGTAATTGTGTGTTGAGCTCATCAAGATTTTGATAGTCAATTATTTCGTCGTAGTCGCCGAGATCTTTTACGAATGATAAATTTTGCGCCGAGGTTAGTCCAATAACTTTTACATCTGAGAAACGTTGTAAGCAGTTGGGAAGAGCAATCGATGTTTTGCTCGACGCACTAGTGATAATGATTTGTTGCGCGTCAAAGAAGTTACTTTCACGCAAATAATCTTCAAGTAAAAACGAGGTTGAAAAGAGACCGCGAAAAATCGCGTATCGATCGTGTTGCATAGTCGCCTCTGCGCGAGTGAAATTTTTATAAGTTGATGCGTGTTTTGCGCGCCACGGTGCAACATCGGTAAAGCCATTAC
>CAXNFV010000098.1:0-4839 GCA_964201675.1 Ilumatobacteraceae bacterium
TAAGAACGCTTAATAGCAAATTCATACCTCAGAATTTAAAAAGAGACCGGCCTAGGAAACTAGGTCGGTCTCTTTTTGTTTGTCGTTACAACGTGATGGGCTGAGACTGCGTTGCTAAACTTGAGACTTCTATGTTGAGATTTATCGTCAAACGAATCGGGCTTTCGATTTTGACGCTGGTCATAGTTTCGTTAATTGTATTTTTGATGACGTCAATCATGCCAGGTGACATCGCCAAACAGATTCTCGGGCGAGATGCGTCACCAGAAGCATTCGAGATTTGGAACAAAGAAAAAGGTTTTGATAAACCACTTGTTGTTCAATACAGCCGATGGATGGGTGGGGTATTGACCGGAGACCTCGGAACGTCTCTACAGTATGAAATGCCGGTTTCAGAAATTTTGGCTCCTGCGGCCAGCAAGTCTGCTCAACTGGCAATTGTTGCGCTGTTGTTGATCGCGCCGATCAGCATTTTGGGCGGTATTGCCGCAGCAATGAACCGCGGCAAGAAAGTTGACCGTGCCTTGACAGTGGGTGGTTTGTCGGCGGCCGTGATACCCGAATTTGTGTGGGCAGTGGTGTTAATTCTTGTATTCGGAGTCGCAATTCGGGTGTTTCCCGTTTCGGCGTTTCCCGACGAAGAGAACCCGAACCTCATCAGCAGTATTTACCATTTAATTTTGCCGTCGATCGCGCTGCTTTTTGTATTGTTTGGCTACATTTCGCGAATCACTCGAGCAGGTGTTATTGAGGCTCTCGATTCTGATTACATGCGCACGGCGGTACTCAAGGGTTTGTCGAGAAAAACCGCCGTTTTCAAGCACGTGTTGCGCAATGCTTTGCTGCCGACGATTGCTGTTATAGCCACTCAAGTGCCTTATCTTGCGGGTGGTTTGATCGCCATTGAGCGTGTATTCAACTACCCAGGTTTTGGCAACATTTTGCTTGACGCGGTAATCGCGCGAGACTTCCCGTTGTTGCAGTCTGCTGTTTTTTTGACAGGTTTCGTCATCATTGTCTTTCAGCTGATTGCAGACATATTGTTCGCAGTTCTCAACCCTCGCATTAGACAAAAGGTGACAGAGTGACCGACGAAACCGCAAAGCAAGCACAGCAGACCGTTCTTAGTGAGCGCCTTGCCGTTCTAAAAAAGAACAAGGCATTTATTGTCGGCGCCGCAATCTTGGGCTTTTGGGTGTTCAGCGCAATTTTCGGCAAGCTCATTGCTCGCTACGACCAAGACTTCATGGACTACGAATACATAAATTCTGCACCGTCGGGCAAATATTGGTTTGGAACCGACAGCAACGGGCGTGATGTTTACTCTCGCGTAATTGTCGGCTCACGAATCATCATTGTGATTTCATTTTTGGCCACAATTCTGGGAGCGTTTATTGGCGCGTCACTTGGTTTAGCAGCCGGTTATCTCAAGGGCAAATTCGACATGGTATTGATGCGTATTCTCGAGGCAATCTCGGCAATTCCGGTGATCATTATTGCGCTATTGGCAGTCGCTGCGATCGGTAGATCATCGTCGATTATCACGATTCTGATTATTGGATTTATCTTTACACCAAATGTGGCACGCACAGTGCGTGCAGCAGTGCTGGGCGAGTCTGAACTCGAATATGTGGCGGCAGCAAAGTTGCGAACCGAGAAGACCACGCACATTTTGTTTCGAGAAGTCCTGCCAAATGTGTTGCCGACATTAATCGTCGAATTTACTGTGCGACTCGGGTACGCGATTTTTGCAGTCGCAACGCTCTCATTTTTGGGCGCGGGTCTTGAAGCCGGCTCACCCGACTGGGGAACCCAAGTTGCCGATACATGGTCGTTGATTTTCACAAACGTTTGGTGGCCGACACTGTTTCCGTCGCTGGCCATCGCATCGGTTGCCGTAAGCATCAACTTGATCTCTGATGCTCTGTTAGAGGTCTTTGAGTTATGACCACAACGCCAACACTTGAATTGCGCAACCTTGAAGTTGCCTACACGGTGCGCGGCATAGATCGACAAGTTCTACGCGGTGTTTCGTTTTCGATCGCTCCTGGTGAGGCGTACGGACTTGTAGGTGAGTCTGGTTGTGGCAAGTCGACGGCCGCATTTGCGGCGATGCGATATTTGCCGCGCAACGGCAAAATCACCAACGGCTCGATTCTGTTTGAAGGTAAAGACATCGTCGATATCAATGATGATGAAGTGGCGAAACTTCGTCGCTCAGCGATTTCAATGGTTTATCAAAACCCAGCCACCGCGTTGAACCCGACTATTCGCATCGGTAAGCAGATCGCCGAAGTGTTCGAGTTGAACGGTATTTCAAGTGCTGATGCAATGATGATGGCCGAGCAAGCATTAACAAAAGTGCAAATTGCCGACCCTGCGCGAGTTATGCGACGCTATGCGCACCAATTGTCAGGCGGTATGGCTCAGCGCGTAGTTATCGCAATGGCGTTGGCATCTAATCCGCGACTATTAGTCATGGATGAACCAACGACTGGTCTTGATGCCACTGTTGAGGCTGAAGTTCTTGACTTGGTTCGCGAGTTGCGACGCGACACTGGCACCGCGGTTTTGTTTATCAGTCACAACCTCGGTGTGATTCGCAATATGTGCGACCGGGTTGGTGTGCTTTATGCGGGCGCGCTTGTTGAGCAAGGTGCCACATCTGAATTGTTCTCGAACCCGAGCCACCCGTACACAGTTGGCTTGCTGCGATGCATACCGCGTGGCGGATTACATAAGAGCACCGATCGTTTAGACACAATTCCGGGCACGCCGCCAGCGCTTGGCACAAACTTTGATGGTTGCGTGTTTGCAGCACGGTGCTCATTGGCTGATGATAAATGCCGAACACAACTGCCCGAAATGGTGACGATTAATGGTTCGCATGTTGCGCGATGCTTTCACAGTGATAAGGCCGGGTCGATGGCACGCTCAATCGAACAAATCGAATACGCACCACAATCGACAGGCCATAAGGCTCAAGTTGGCGAAACTTTACTAAATATCAGTCACTTGTCGAAAGTCTTCAATCAAGACGGTCACAAAGTTCGCGTGATTAACGATGTATCTCTGACCCTTGGTGTTGGAGAAACTCTTGGTCTCGTGGGCGAGTCGGGCTCGGGCAAAACAACAATCGCCAAACTTGTGCTTGGTTTAACACCGCCTGAAGAGGGTGGTGTCGTAACGCTCGACGGTAAAGGTCTTGCAAAAACTTTGAACCGTCGCGATGTAGCTGATGTAGGGGCGATGCAGATCGTGTTTCAGAACCCAGATCAGGCCTTAAATCGTCGGCACAGCGTGACACGAATTGTGAGCCGAGCAGTAGAGCGCCTGCGCAAATTCAGTTTGACTGCTGCGATTGCGCGTGCTCACGAGTTGCTCTCGGGTATGCGTGTTGATGCATCGCTGCATAGTGTGCGACCGGTGCAACTATCTGGTGGTTTGAAACAGCGCGTGGCTATTGCTCGCGCGTTTGCCGGTGCGCCACAAATTGTTGTGTGTGACGAGCCAACTTCGGCCCTTGACGTTTCGGTTCAGGCTGCGATTTTAAATCTGCTGGTCGACTTGCAGAAAAAAGACCAAACGAGTTTTATCTTTATTTCACACGATTTAGGAGTGGTTCGATATATTTCTGACAAAATCGCAGTGCTGTATCTAGGTCGTGTGGTCGAGTTTGGCACTTCGCAACGAGTGTTCAGTGGGCCTTTCCACCCGTACACCGAGGCATTGTTGTCATCAGTGCCAAATATAGATGGGTCAATACGCAAGCGAATACCGCTGACTGGTTCTGTACCGAGCCCGAGTAATCCACCAAGTGGCTGCGTGTTGAACCCACGTTGCCCGCGCAAGACAGGTTCTGGTTATGAGACACTTTGCGAAACTGAAGAGCCGAACCTGACCGAAGTCGAACCTGGTCACTTCATGCGTTGCCATGTGCCGATGGTAAAACTCAAGCAACTGCAAAGCTAATTTGCAAGCGCCTTACGGCGACAAATGTTGTTGATCAGTTAGTGCTTATGCACGCATGCGTGAACCTGATGGGTCTAGCACCGGTTCTAGTTGTAGCGATGCTGGTCGCATATTGCCAATGATCTCAATTTCGAAACCAGTTGTGCCAGCCTTAGCAAGTTCAGCAGGAACATAACCCAGAGCGAGCGAGACGCCTGAGTAATGCGCGTAGCCGCCGCTAGTTATCCAACCGACGACTTTGCCGTCATGAAAAACTGGCTCGTCGCCGATCACATCGGCCGGGCGAGTTTTGTCAACATCAACAGTGAACATCACAAGTTTGCGTGCCGGGCCTGTTTTCATCTCGGCCTCGACTGCAGCACGACCGATGAATTCGTGGTCGAACTTCATCGCGCGCTCCATTCCTGCTTCTAGAGGTGTGTAGATCGGTCGATATTCTCTGAACCAGGTGCCGAAGTTTTTCTCGAGGCGCATTGTGATCAGAGCCCTGAAACCAAACAGGCGCATATCGAACTCTTTGCCCGCATCCCAGATTAGGTCGAACAGATAGCGCTGATATTCGGGGGCGATCCAAATTTCGTAGCCGAGGTCACCCGTGTATGTCATGCGCGACAACCAAACCGGTGCATTGCCGATGTTGACTCGGCGGAAACTCATAAATGGAAAGTCTTTTGTTGCCAACGAAGTACTGGTGAGTTTTTGCAACACATCACGAGATCGCGGACCTGCAACAGTGAGACCGACCATCGAAAGTGCCAAAGTTTCGAAGCGAATCTGCGAATTCTTCGGCAAGTGCGCCAAGAACCAACGCGGATGGTGAATTTCGGCGGCCTGAGATCCGAATAAAAAGAATTCTTCGTCACCGAT
>CAXNFV010000099.1:0-4817 GCA_964201675.1 Ilumatobacteraceae bacterium
AGCATCTTTCGAAACTTGGTGTAGCGCAAGCGCAGCAGATGTTACGACGAATCCGTCGATCACAATCGGAAGTCGTCGAATTCGCGCCGCGACAATCGCTGCCGTCATTGCTGCAATTTCTGCTCCGCCAAGTTGTCGCAATATTTCGATTGGATCTTCAATTGCATTGACTCGTGTAACAGCACGATCTACAGCCAAACACTTACGTTCGAACCCTTGTTGATCGACGCCAGTGCCCCTGCCGACCCACGAACTTGGTTCGCCACCGAGTAGCGCAGCAGTAATCGCGGCGGCAACTGTCGTGTTGCCTATTCCCATTTCACCGATGACCAACAGATCTGCATCGAGTTGTTCGACTGCGTTACGGCCAGCAATGAGCGCTTCGTCAAAGCGTTGCTCTGACATTGCTGCTTCAACTTGAATGTCTTGCGTCGGCCTGCCCACGCCAACGTCAACGGCGTGCACTGTTGCGCCGGCGATTTTTGCAAATGCCGAGAGCGTTGATTTTCCAGATTGGTAGGCCTTGAGCATTGCCGCTGTCACTTCGGTGGGATATGCGCTAACTGAACTAGAGGCGGCGACACCATGGTCGGCTGCAAAAACAAGTGCGGCAGGGCGCGAAACTTTTGGTTGGTTCGTTGCTTGCCAACCTGCCATCCAAATTGCAACATCATCAAGTTTTTGAAGCGCTCCTGCTGGACGCAAAATATTATTTGCACGTTCTCGAACTTCGCCGCGTGTCGTCTCATTATCCGCAGGTAAGTTCTTCAACGATTTTCGTAACCACATTGCCGTCATTTGAGTAACTCCTTTGGTTCATATAAATTAATCGCCATTCCAGCGACCAAAAATAATGATCGACTTGATGCTCGGGCCCATTGTTGATTTACTCGCCCGAGTACATCTCGATACTCACGGCCAATTGTTGTTTCAGGAACGATGCCGAGCCCGACTTCGTTGCTTACGGCGATTGTGGTGCCGGCACGTTTATCAATTGCTGCAAGTGTCCGAGTGTTTGCAGTGCGAATCTCTGTTTCGCTGTATCCAGCAAGCATCAGATTAGAAACCCACAGGGTCAAACAGTCAATGATCACCAGTGAGTTTGCAGGGCAGTCTTTTAGTGCAGCATTCAACTCAATAGGGGATTCGATTGTTGTCCAACTAGGTCGCTCAGCTTGATGTCGCGCAATTCTATTTTTCATGTCTTGATCATGGGCTTGAGCAGTCGCAATAAAGACAACTGTTTTGTTTGATCGTGTCGCAAGTTCAACTGCTAGAGAACTCTTTCCGCTCCGAGCACCACCAAGAAGCACAATCAAACCGAGCGGCAATGAAATGTCTAAATTGATTTCAGGCTGCATTAGTAATCAATCCCACGCTTTGCCTTGAATCCACTTTCATACGCATGTTTGATATTTCGCATTTCAGTAACTGTGTCGGCAATATCAATTAGTGATTGAGGTGCATCTCGACCAGTGACGACGACACTGGTATGTTCGGGACGTTTCAATAAAGCATCAATTACTGGTTGAGTTTCGGACCAGTTCCAATTGAGTAAATATGTAAGCTCATCAAAAATCAACAGATCATAAATGCCACTTCCAAGCAATTCCTGGGCTTTGCTCCAAGCTTGCGCGCCAAGTTGTTTGTCCTGATCTAAGTTTTGCGAATCCCAAGTGAAGCCTTCACCGAGTGCAAACCAGTCAACTCCAAGTTGACGGCCAATTTTTTCTTCTCCGACATTCCAGTTTCCAGATTTGACAAACTGGACAACACCAACTTTCCAATCGCGTGCAACGCCTCGAATCATTACTCCAAAAGCGGATGAACTCTTTCCTTTTCCGTGACCAGTATGAACTAAAAGCAAAGATTTCGGGGTGCGAAGTTCTTTTGGACGTGGGTCATTTTCTGGCGGGTTTTCGTTTGAACTTGCGTTGTCATTATTGCTCATTAATTTTCCAAACTCTTTGTGGTTGATAGTTGTTCTGATTACAGCAAGTGGTAGTCTTGCCACGCTTCGGCAATAGTCGGAGCAATGTAATGCTCAGCGAAGTCTGGTTAGATTCCAGCACTGTCCCGCAACGGTAGTAGTGAAGTCATCTCAAGAAATTGAGGCGATGTCACCTAGTCCGGTCGCCTAGTACTGCATTTCACTTACGATCCTCGCCAGAGGGATAGAAGGAAATTATATGAGCAAGAAATCTCTGGTCGGCATTGCCGGCCTTTTTTTATTGACAGCGTTAACTGCTTGCGGTGGAAGTGACCCAACGACTGAAACTTCGGTAGTTGAAACAACCGAAACAACGAGTGCGAGTTCAACTTACCCAGTAACTGTTGGTGATTTAACTCTCACTACGCAACCTATGCGGATTATTTCACTGTCGCCTACAGCAACTGAAATGCTTTATGCGATTGGTGCGGGCGCGCAAGTAGTCGCAGTAGATGACTATTCGAACTTCCCAGCAGAAGCAGTTGCACTCGGCACCGCACTCTCGGGCTATGAACCAAACGTTGAAGCAATTGCCGGCTACACGCCAGACTTGGTGATTGTTGCTTATGATGCAGGCGGGATCGTAGATCAACTGAAATCACTGTCAATTCCAGTATTCATGGCGGCAGCCGCTACATCATTCGAGGATGTTTATTCACAAATTGAGCAACTTGGCGCACTGACTGGAAATCTTGAAAATGCGGTGCAACTTTCTGGACAAATGCAGACAGATATTGCTGCTGCTGTTGCCGAAGTGCAATTGCCAACAACACCAATAACTTATTTTCATGAGCTAGACAACACTTTGTACTCTGCAACCTCGAACACGTTTATCGGTCAGGTCTACGGCTTATTTGGATTAAAAAATATTGCGGACGGTGTCATTGATGGCAATGATTATCCGCAACTGTCTGCCGAAGTGATCGTCAAGGCGAACCCTGACATTATTTTTATTAGTCACTCAGAAACGCCTGAAGTTGTTGCTGCTCGTGACGGCTGGGGGCGATTGAAAGCAGTGACAAACAATCAAGTCATCGCATTGCCAGCTGATATTCCAAGTCGTTGGGGGCCACGAATCGTTGAGTTCGTCAAAGTTATTCGTGATGCGATTGCGTTAGTAGCAGCGAACTCATAAAAGAAACTAAGTGAAACTGATACAAAGTTTCCAATTGCCCACTCAGGGGCGAGACCACACAGGGATGTGGTTTGCCTTGAGTGGGCTTTTGGTTTTATGCGCACTGATGGTCGGACTAATGATCGGTCCAGCCGGACCACAATGGTGGCGAGTGCCGCTTGAACTTGCAGATCGATTGCCGTTTATCAATGTTGACAGCGGGGTGAGTGACGCCGACTGGAATATTGTGTGGCTAATTCGCGCTCCGCGAGTAATTCTTGCTGCACTTGTTGGCGCCGTCTTATCGGTTTCAGGAGCAAGTTATCAAGGCGTGTTTAGAAATCCGTTGGTCGATCCGTATCTCTTGGGCGTTGCCTCAGGCGCTGGACTTGGCGCAACCATAGTTTTTGCCATTAGAGGCAGTGACGTTTTTAATTGGTGGATTGATCCACTTCCACTTGCTGCATTTTTTGGTGCGGTGATTTCGGTATTTGTGACCTACTTCGTTGGTACGTCATTTGGCAAGAGTCGCTCAACTGTCGCTTTAGTGCTCGCAGGTGTTGCTGTGACATCTTTGACGACTGCGGTTCAAACTTTTATTTTGCAACGCAACAACGACGTGATTCGTCAAGTTTTTTCGTGGGTGTTGGGTCGTTTGTCGAGTGCGACATGGGGTGATGTGCGATTGATCTTGCCGTATGTTGTGTTTAGTTGTGTGGTTTTGTTGATGCATCGCCGCTTGTTAGATGTATTGCGAGTTGGCGACGATGAAGCCACAGCGCTTGGAGTGAACATTCGGCGCGTGCGTTTGACTGTTGTCTTGGCTGCAACATTGGGCACGGCAGCCGCTGTTGCAGTTAGTGGCTTGATTGGCTTTGTTGGAATCATCGTGCCACACACGGTGCGTTTGATCGTTGGTTCGAGTTATCGTCGCGTCCTGCCGTTGAGCATTTTGTGTGGAGCGATTTTTTTGGTTTTGGCGGATATTCCAAGTCGGGTGTTGGCTGACCCAGCTGAAACACCAATCGGAGTGGTGACAGCATTTTTTGGCGCACCGTTCTTTTTATTATTACTAAGAGTGCGAAAGAATCAAGCATGAGCACACTCGGATTTTGCGACTTATCGATTGCTTACGACGGGGTAATTGCAGTCAACGGTTTTAATGACATCTTGCATTCGGGAGAGTGGTTGTGTTTAATTGGCCCGAATGGTGCTGGCAAATCGTCAGTGTTGAGAGCCGCGGCAGGATTGGTCAAATATTCGGGTTCTGTAGCGATTGATCAAAAAGAAATACCGGCGACTTCGGCGAAGTGGCGGGCGCAAAATATTGCATATGTGCCACAGATGCCGTTGATGCCCGAAGACATGACTGTCTATGAATATGTTTTGTTGGGTCGAAATCCGTATATAAAGCATTTTTCTTCAGAGTCGGCGCAAGACAAGCAGGTGATCGAAAAGGTTTTGACTCGACTCGACTTGACAGAGTTTAAAAAGCGAATGGTCGGCACGCTTTCGGGTGGCGAGCGCCAACGAATTGTGATTGCGCGTGCTCTCGCACAAGAAGCACCAGTGTTATTGCTCGACGAGCCGACAGCGGCACTTGATATCGGTCATCAACAACAAGCGCTAGAACTAGTTGACGACCTACGCCGCGAGCAAGGCTTGACCGTTGTGTCAGCGATGCACGATTTGACGCTGGCAGGTTTGTACGCA
>CAXNFV010000100.1:0-4812 GCA_964201675.1 Ilumatobacteraceae bacterium
CCCTAATCCCCCAAGAAAGACCAAACACCCCCATGTCTGACTCAATCGGTATCTACCTCAACGAAATCGGCAAGGTTGCCTTGCTTAACGCTGAAGATGAACGTGATCTATCAAAAGCGATTGAAGCAGGTCGCGAGGCTAAAAAGGCCATCGAAAAAGGTCAACGCGGTGCCGCGCTTCGCGCCGATATGCGCAATGCTGCTCGAGCTAAAGATCGTTTCATCCGCTCGAACCTTCGACTAGTTGTTTCAATTGCTCGTCGCTACCCACTGCCACAAGGAATGGACCTGCTTGATTTGATTCAAGAAGGAAACCTCGGCTTAGAGCACGCAG
The DNA here is from genome assembly GCA_964201675.1 of Ilumatobacteraceae bacterium. Lineage (GTDB taxonomy): Bacteria > Actinomycetota > Acidimicrobiia > Acidimicrobiales > Ilumatobacteraceae > BACL27. The sequence continues at coordinate 334 of CAXNFV010000100.1, forward strand.
TAGACAAATTCGACTGGCGTCGTGGTTTTAAATTTTCGACATACGCAACATTTTGGATTCGTCAAGCGATCGGTCGTGCGCTAGATCAAAAAGCAAGCCTCATTCGAATCCCCGGAGATCGCTCAGCGACACTTCGTGCCGCGCTTCGTCAGGGTTCTGGCGATGCCGAAGGTCTGAGTGCAATGAATGCTGAACTTCATCGCCTTACAACGCCAGTTTCGCTTGACAAAACAATCGGCGAAGATGGCGATGCAACTTTGGGTGACCTCGTGCCAAACGAAGACATCAGTCCAGAAGATGCCGTAATGGGAATGGTCGACACCGACTTGTTGGATCGACTTCTCGGTACTCTTGACGAACGTGCTCGCTATGCAGTTGAGGCTCGTTTTGGTCTTCATGATGGAGAACGCAAAAGCTTTCGTCAAGTCGGCGAAGAGCTTGGCGTAACAGCCGAAGCCGCCCGTCGCCTTGTGAGTCGGGCCGTTGACACATTGCGCGACGATGCCGGAGAAGTTCTCACCGTCTGAGGCATCTTTCGGCAATAGTGTTGTCAGCATGAGTTCAACAAATCGCTGGACACCGTCATCGTGGCAGAACAATGTCGCCGCACAACAACCAAAATGGCCTGATCAAACCGAACTTGATAACTCGCTGAAGCAAATCGCGTCCTATCCGCCACTTGTTTTTGCGGGTGAGGCTCGGTCGTTGTTAACTGCGCTCGGGCAAGTTGCAAGCGGAAACGCATTTTTGCTGCAGGCTGGCGACTGCGCTGAGAGTTTTGAAGAGTTCACGGCAGTCAATATTCGCGAGAAGCTTCGCGTAATTTTGCAAATGGCAGTGATGCTCACCTATTCGATGGGTGTACCAGTTGTGAAAGTTGGCAGAATTGCCGGACAATTTGCCAAGCCACGCTCGAGCGACACCGAAATAATCGGCGGCAAAGAGTTCGCATCATTTCGCGGACACATGGTCAACGACCCGGCACCACATATCGAGTCACGCGTGCCAGATCCACAACGAATGGTGCAGGCATACCACCAATCGGCCAGCACGCTCAACTTGTTGCGTGCATTCACCAAGGGTGGTTTTGCCGATCTGAATCGTGTTCATGCATGGAACCAAGAATTTGTCTCGAGTAGTGCAGCGGGCCAGCGCTACGAGCAAGTTGCGGGCGAGGTTGAACGCGCTTTGGCATTTATGCGCGCCTGCGGCATCGATACAGAGAGCCACAGCCCATTGCACGAAGTTGACTTCTACACAAGTCACGAAGCGTTAATTCTTGGATACGAAGAAGCGCTCACTCGCCAAGACTCGCTAACGGGCACTTGGTATGACTGCTCGGCGCACATGTTGTGGATTGGTGAGCGAACACGGCAACTTGACGGCGCGCACATTGAATTTTTGCGCGGTGTTGGCAACCCGGTTGGTTGCAAAATTGGTCCAAACACGACGACTGATTTTGTTTTGTCGCTTTGTGAGATTCTCAACCCGGCGCGAGTCGCTGGTCGATTGACACTGATCACGCGAATGGGCGCCGACAAAATAGATGCTGTGTTGCGGCCGCTAATTAGAGCCGTCCGCGATGCAGGGCACCCAGTTGTTTGGGCGTGTGATCCGATGCATGCAAATACTTTCACTGCAGCCAATGGCCGAAAGACACGTCAATTCGACGACATCATTCGCGAGATCACCGGTTTCGTGATGGCCCATCGTGCCGAAAATACATGGCCAGGTGGCATTCACATTGAACTCACCGGCGACAACGTCACCGAATGTCTTGGGGGCGCCGAAGCAGTCAGCCAAGAAGATCTTGATACTCGTTACGAATCGGTTTGTGATCCACGACTCAATGCGCGACAATCACTAGACCTCGCATTTCGTGTTGCCGAACTAATTCGCGCTGCAAAATAACCCAATGCGGGCATTTGAACTCGCGCGAGAATGGCCTGCGCCGAATACTTCAATATGCGTCATCGACCGCAACGGTCAATCACATACTTTTGGTGATACATCGCGAACATCTCGCATCGCTTCAGTATCGAAATTGTTGACCGCATGGGCGGCGCATATAGCAATTGAAGAAGGCTCAACGACTCTTGATGCACCAGTCGGCCAAGACGGTTGCACGCTCGCCCACTTACTTGCGCACGCAGGTGGGTACAGTTTTGACGGCGAATTGCCGATCGTGAGCCCTGAACGCAAACGCATTTATTCGAACTCTGGCTACGACTTGATCACCGATCATCTAGAGACAGTCACAAAGATTTTGTTCAGCGAATACCTCAATGATGCCGTGTTCGCTCCACTTGGCATGACTTCTAGTTCGCTAATTGGATCAGGCGCAAAGGATGTTGTTTCGTGTGTCGACGATCTAACTGAGTTTGCTCTCGAGTTGCGCAATCCACGATTGATCAGCACCGACACTGCGCAAAAAGCAATCACAACGCAGTTCGGCGAACTAGAGGGGGTCGTGCCTGGCGTCGGTCGTTTTGATCCTTGTAACTGGGGTTTTGGGCCAGAGATTCACGGAGCCAAACACCCACATTGGATGGGCACGCGAAATAGTGCATCTACTTTCGGTCACTTTGGTGGCACGGGAAGTTTTATCTGGCACGATCCAGTCGCAAATATTTCGTGTATCGCACTCTGCCGTGTTGAATTTGATAAATGGGCGTTGCATCATTGGCCACAATTTTTTGATGCACTAATGGATGAGTTGGCAAGCAACTGATGTGTAGCGTGGGACAAGCAAAAGCACATGGGTAAAAAGCAAATCAATGCCGATCTTTTTCTGCTGTTATTTTGCACATTCTCAACTGCTGCTGCCAACAGTGTGGTATTCGCGTCAATGTCTGAACTGCAAGAAAAATATGGATATGCCGATTCGGCACTCGGTCTGATTGCAGGCACAGGTTTCGCACTCGGCTTAGTCGTTCAATTGTTTGTTGCCCCACTCGCCGATCGTGGTCACGGGCGAAAATTAATTCAAGTCGGTCTTGCACTTGCCGGCATTGGCTCTGTCGTATTTGTCTTTGGTGACTCACTTGGTTGGTTTATCGTTGGTCGCGCATTTGTCGGTGCGTCTCTTGGTTGCACATTTCCAGCGGTGCGTGCACTGGCAGCCAACCTTGATAGAAGCCGAAGCGCCGAACGACTAGGTGCGGTCGCTGGAACCGAGATTGGTGGCTTTGTCACAGGGCCACTTGTCGGCTCATTATTGATAGACCCGTTTGGGCTCGACGCAACATTTTTGGTATTTGGGGCGATGGCCGTGTTTGCCTTGGTCGTGATTATGCCGCGTAAGTTTCCTGAGTTGATTTCAAGCAATGAATCCAGACGTTTAAGTTTTGATTTGATGCGGATTCGCAGTATGCGTGTTGCACTCATCCTGACACTTGCGGTTACCTTTCCGACCGGCATGTTTGATGCACTTTGGGATCGTTTCTTGGATGATCTTGGCGGCAACAATGCAATGACCGGTCTGACATTTGCCGTTTACGGTTTGCCTTTCATTCTCTTTTCATCTCGTGCTGGCAAGTTGATTGATAAACGGTCTCCGGTCGCCGTTGTGCTGTGGCTGGTTATTCCAATCAGCTTGCTGACAATTTCCTACGGCATTGTCAAACAGCCATGGATCATTCTTGGTATCGGGCTTTTCGAGGGAATCTTGCAGGCAACGATGATCCCGGCAGCACTGTCGGCGATTGCCAAAGCGGCGCCCCTTGGTCGGGCATCGGCAGCGCAAGGCTTATCGGGTGCAATCACGGTTTTGGGACAAATGATCGCCGCATTTACTGCACCGTCAATTTATGGAGCGTATGGTGCGTTTGTAACTTTTTTTGTAGTCGCTTTGGGCATCGCCACAATTGCCGGCCTCGCTGGCATCATGAACTTAAGAAATTTGAAAAGTCTGCGTTAACTTGCGTGAGCGTGCGCGAAAAAGGATTAACGCGAGCTCGCAAACTATCGCAAAGTTTTCTTACTTCAAGCGCTCAATAATCATCGCCATGCCTTGGCCACCGCCAACGCACATCGACTCAAGACCAAATCGCTTATCAGTGTGTTGCAAACCGTTGATCAGTGTTGTCATGATGCGAGCACCAGTCATGCCAAAAGGATGACCGAGCGCGATTGCGCCACCATGAATATTTAATTTCTCCATTGGGATACCCAAATGTTTTGCTGACGGAATCACCTGTGCGGCAAACGCTTCGTTAATCTCGACAAGATCGATTTGATCAATCGTCATGCCCGCACGCTTGAGCGCTTGACGACAAGCTTCGATCGGTCCAAGTCCCATGATTTCTGGATTCAAACCCGAAACACCAGACGAAACGATTCGCGCCAAAGGCTTGATACCGAGCTGTTTGGCTTTCGTGTCGCTCATAACAATGACTGCAGCGGCGCCATCGTTTAACGGACACGCATTGCCCGCTGTGATCTGACCGTCGGGACGAAACACTGGCTTCAAGCCTGCAA